>CAMWQD010000001.1 GCA_947176325.1 uncultured Bacteroidales bacterium
CTGATCTCGAAAATGGAGGAGTTGCAAGCGCGGTTTCGTTCAATTTGATTTAGGTGATACGGGGTGCTGTAAGCAAGATTGCTTGGCTCTACTCTCAAATTTTCGTACTTTTAAAACTGTATCGGTATGAACCAACAGGATGTAAACATTCGCATTACTGGCGGGCGTCCATTTTCAGGAAAACGAAGAGCAGGAGGGTGAAAGACCACAGCGAGGAGCCTCCGTAGCTGAAAAAAGGAAGCGGGATGCCGATAACGGGCAATAGGCCGATAGTCATTCCCACATTCACAAAAAGATGCAGGAAGAAAATGCAGGCCACGCCGTAGCCGTAGACGCGGTAGTAGGGCTGCCGCTGCCGCTCGGCCATCTTAACCAGACGGACGATAAGCCAAAGATAGGCGGCCAAGAAGACCGTGCAGCCCACCCATCCCCATTCTTCGCCTATCGTGCAGAAGATGAAGTCGGTGCTTTGTTCGGGCACAAAATTGAATTTGGTCTGCGTGCCTTGCAGATAGCCTTTCCCTGTAAAACCGCCGCTGCCGATGGCAATCTTGGATTGGTTGACGTTATAGCCCGCCCCCTTTACATCGGGGTCGAGCCCCAGCACCACATTGATACGCTGCTGCTGGTGGGGACTGAGTTTGTGAAAGGCGTAATCCACGCCCACCACATAGCTCGAACAAGCCGCAAAGAACAGAACACCGAGAGCGATATTCTTGAATGTCTTTTTGTTGCGGAATATCAAGAAGCCTATCACAAGGGCTATGGCGCCGATAATGACATAGTTGTTGACCAAGAGGGCGGCGATGAAAAGGATAATGGCGATAAGGCCCGCCCAAAGCACTTTCCCGGTCATGCCCTCGCGATAAAGCACCAATACGAAAGAGAGGAACACAAGTGCCGAACCTGCGTCGGGTTGCAGAAGAATCAACATCATGGGCACCAAAAACCAAAGGGCGGCGGTGATTTGGTTCTTCACTTTCTTCATGTTGAGCGCAGGATGCGACACGTATTTGGCAAAGGCCAGACAGGTGGCCACCTTGGCGAATTCGGAAGGTTGCAGGGAGATAGGCCCCAGCTTAATCCAAGAACGGGCACCCGAAATCTTGGTACCCACCACCAAAACGGCCAGCAGCAAGAGAATGGCTATGCCGTAGTAGAGATAGGCAAACTGCGTGAATACCCGCAAGTCCGCCACCAAGACAAAGAGGGCGAGCAGGAAAGCGAATCCGATGAAAAGAAGCTGTTTGCCATAACGGGCGGCCAACTGGAAGCCTTCGGTGGTTTCGGGGTCGTAGACCACCGAATAGATATTGAACCACCCCGCTATCACCAAAAAGAGGTAGATGAGGAGGACGGGCTTATCCAAGTCCTTCCAAATTCGTTGTGTATGATTGTTTTCCATTGTCTTTTCCTTAATGCGCGGGCGGGCCGATTAATGTGCGGGCGGGCCGATGATTCTACCGTTTTCGTCGTAGGTGAAAATGGTGAAGTCGTGCACCTGTTCTTCCAACCACTTGCGCTGCACCTTGCCCGTGAGGTATTTTTCTATCAACAGGCTGGCGGTAGGCGCCGCCCATGTGCCGCCGAAACCGCTGTTTTCCAAAAACACCGATACGGCGATTTGGGGGTTGTCTTTGGGGGCGAAGCCGATAAACACCGCATGATCCTTACCGTGCGGATTCTGCGAGGTGCCGGTTTTGCCGCACACCACAATGCTGTCGATATGGGCGCGCCGCGCGGTGCCGCCCGGCAGGTGCACCGCTCCATACATACCCTCCACCACCGGTTCGTAGTGTTTTTTGTCGATAGGCGGCACGCGCGGCGACAAATCCATTTCGGGAGGACGCTGGTCTTCGCCGATAGCCCGCACCAAATGCGGCGTGATATAGTAGCCCCGATTGGCCATAATCGCCGCCAAATTCACCATTTGCAAAGGAATCAAACTCACTTCACCCTGCCCTATGCTCAACGAATAGATAGTGCTGAACGCCCATTGGTTCTTGCCGTAATAGCGGTCGAAATAGGCCGCGTCGGGAATATAGCCCGCCTTGGCATCGCTCAAGTCTATATCCAGACGGGTGCCGAAACCGAAAGTCTTGATGTATTTGTTCCATTGCTCCATGCCGAGACGGCTGTCTATAAAGCGGTTCGGATCTTTCCCCTGCATGATGACCCTGCGGAATACCTGATAGAAATAGGGATTGCAGGAATTTCGCACACCCTCCGCCACCGACAGCGCATCGGCATGATTGTGGCAACCCACAAGGCTTTTGTCGCAAGGAAAACCGGTGCCCGCGCGGATTACTCCCTCCTGCAAACCAATCAAAGCCTGCGGAAGCTTGAAAATGGAGCCCGGCGGATAGTAGGCCATGAGCGCACGGTTGAACAAAGGTTTCTGCGGGTCGGTCAGCAGCATGTTGTAGTTGCGGCTGCGCACACGCCCCACCATGAGGTTGGGGTCGTAACCGGGCGCGGACACCAACGCAAGCACCTCTCCCGTAGCGGGTTCCACGGCCACGATACTGCCCCGCTTGCCCTGCATCAGCCACTCGGCATATTCCTGCAGACCCGCGTCGAGCGTGGTGTAGAGTTTCTCTCCCGGAATGGGAAGCGAATCCAACGCCCCCTCCTTATAGCTGCCCTTTTCCCGATTCCGCACATCCACCATCACCACCTTCACCCCTTTCTTGCCCCGCAATTCCTCTTCGTAGAACTTTTCCAAACCGCTCTTGCCGATGTAATCTCCCGGCTGATAGTGCGGATTGCGTTTGATTTCCTCTTCGCTCACCTCCCCCACATCGCCCAACACATGCGCCGCAATAGGCTTGGGATAGCGACGGAGCGTGCGGCTCTGCACGTCGAATCCGGGAAAGAGATAGAGATATTCCTGCAAACGTCCGTAAACCTCTTTCGAAATCTGCCGCTCGAACACCGACTGCGCATAGCGCGAGTAGGCGCGGGCCTTGGCATAGCGTTCCCGCACCCCCGCCGAATCGAGCTCCAGCAAATCGGCCAGCAGATTCCAGTCTGTTTCGTCCACCGACACCTGCCCGGGAATCACCATAAGGTCGTAGACAGGCTCGTTATAGACAATGATTTCGCCGTTGCGGTCTAAGATGAGACCCCGTCCGGGATATTGCACTTTGTTGCGGATGGTGTTGTTCTGCGCTTCGCTGGCGTAGTCGTCTATAATCTGCAATTGAAACAGGCGAATCCAATATATCACCCCCACCGCCAGGAAAATAGCGATTAAGACTGCACTTTTATTCAGGGTATAGCGTTTCATCTCAAAGTCGGATTGGGTCTGTATAAATCACATTGCTTCTGTGCAACGCACGGTCGTAGAGGTAGATGCCGTAACAAATCGTATTGTTTTCCAACATACTCGCCGTGATGGCGAAATCGTCCACTTTCCAGCGGATGAGGCCGCTGAGCGAATGGTTGGCGTTGACAGGTTCCATATAATGCAAGTGATAGTGGTAGGCTATGGGATGCCATTCGCCCGTTGTGTCGGGCAGGTAGACGCTTTCGAGAAGGCTATCGGAAAGCACTTTGTATAATTGAAAATGAAGATTGTAGAGAGAGTCGCCGCCCCCTATATCGCCGTCTCCGTCTTGAAAATAAAACTCCACTTCGAGGGAGGGTATGCTGTCTCCCGCCGCGGTGGGCGTGTAGGTGAGGATATTTTGACGAAATTCCAGATAGGGTTCTATGGGAAAGGTCTTCGGCTTGACGCAGGAAACCACGAGCGGGGCAAGCACGCAGAATGCCGCCAGCAAAGGCAATCTCAGAAAAATGCGTACTTTTGGCGGCATAGTGTTCGGGGTTTGGGTTATGCGCCGCAGGGTATCCTGAGGCCGCAACCGACAAATTTACAAAAAATGCACACACAAGAGCAGTTAATTGCCCTTTCTTCAAAGATTTTCGAGATTCGGAACGAAGACGATTTCCGCAACCTTGCCTTGGCGTTGTTTCATCTTCATTACGAACAGAATTCTGTTTACCGTGAGTATGTGCAAGCGCTTGATTCTTCGTTTGATGCACATGAGGTGAAAACGCTCCGACAGATTCCCTTTCTGCCTATCGAGGTTTTTAAGACGCGCAAGGTGTTTTTGGAGGGTATCGAAAGCGAACACTATTTTCTGAGTTCGGGAACCGGCTCGCAGGGAGCGGTGCGGAGTACGCATCAGATGGGCAGTCTGGCGCATTACCGCCGATGCTTTACGCGCGGATTTGAGCATTTTTTCGGCGATGTGCGCCGCTATGCGTTTTTCGCGCTCACGCCCGAACCCGCTTCACAACCGCATTCCTCGCTGATTTATATGCTGCAAGGACTTATGGAGGAAAGCGGCCATCCCGAGAACGGTTTTTATCTGAACAAGGAAGATGAATTGGCCGAAAAGTTGCGCGCCTATATGCAGAACGGGGCTTCGCAAGCCGTGAAGCCTGTGCTTTTCGGGCTCAGTTATGCACTTTGGGACTTGGCCGAAAAATATCCCTTGGATTTGTCGCAGGCCTTGATTTTCGAGACGGGCGGCATGAAAGGCAAACGGCAGGAACTGCCCAAGGAGGAGTTTCACGCCATCTTGAAAAAAGCCTTCCGGGTGCCTGCCGTGCTTTCGGAATACGGTATGTGCGAACTCACCTCGCAAGCCTATATCACCGATACGGAATATCGTTTTTCCTGCCCTCCGTGGATGCGCGTGATGATTCGCAAAACCCTCGACCCGCTGCAATACGAGAACTTCAACCGCATGGGCGGCATCAACATCATAGACCTCGGCAATCTCTATTCCTGCCCCTTCATCGCCACACAAGACTTAGGCATCCAATATCCCGACCTCTCTTTCGAAGTCAAGGGACGCTTCGCCCACAGCGATATACGGGGTTGTAACCTGATGATAGGAGAATAATCGGAAACGCTATTCGATGTCCCAAGTTTCCTCTATGCGCCAATCGGCTTCCACTTGGAGCGTCTTGGGAAAATAGTAGCGTTTTTCGGGCTGGAGGCGGGCGGGATAGTGACCCACATCCCAGCGGGCATCGTTATTGGGATCTTCAAAAAGCACAAAAGTTACGCTACCGGGTTTTACATAGGGAAATTCCACAGTCTGCGCGCGTTTTCCGTCTATCTCGGCATCGCCGGCGCCACCTTGCAGACTTCTTTGAAACAAAACGGTTTTATAGTTGCTCGTGGCATTCACCATCTGCAACACATAATTCTTTCCCTCTTCCAAACCTAAAAGGCTCACCGCCACCTGTCCGAAATTGAGCGGATCGGACACCGAAAAACGCAAAAACGTAGTGTCTATGGGGCGGCCGAAGGGGTCGGAGAAGCAGGTGGGAGGCAGAAAAAGTTGATAGGCCGCGCCCTGTTTCCACGCATAGGAGAGAGAAATCCGTTGCGGATGAATACGCTCGACACGCACGTTCCGCATATCGATTTCGGTGGTGTCCTTGCGGTTTTCCTCGTCCGTAAAATATTGGTATAAGCGTGCTTGCTCCAAGTCTATTTCTTCCAAGGGAAGCGTGAAACCCAGCACCAGGCTATCGGTGTGCAGGAAAGTGGAGGCTTGCGCCGAAACGCGAAAAGCCGTGGTGTCTTTGGAACGCGCCGCCGACATGGGAAGCGTAAGCTCCACCGTATCGGCATACTCCCCGTTGTGAATCACCAAACGCAAATCGTCAACGGCATAGTTGTTGAACCACAGTTTGGTCTGCAAAGGGTCGTCCTGCGCAATTTCAAGCATCCGCAAACGCAGAGGCCAGGTGAGGTCGGGCAACTCGGCCGTGTCGGCGGGGCGTGTACCCGCCCGACGGGAACGACGGTCGCGCTTGCCCTCCACAGACAGCGTATCGGCGGCTTTCTGTGCCTGCGCCACAATCTCTTCATCGGCGTAGGAGGGCAAAAACTCATAACGGAGCGTGGAAGAATCTGGTTTATAATACCATGTCAGGAGAATTTCGCCCCGCGCATTCCATTTAGACTCTTTCAAGAAAACATCCTCCTGCCAATCCTGATAGAGAAACAAACGGTGATTGTGTTCTTCCGCCGCACCGAAAGCCGTTCTTTTGGCTCGCTGCAAAGCCGTATCGTAGGCGGCACGAATCGCGGTGTCGCTCTCTTTCTGACGGGCGGATTTCGAAAAGAGCACCGGCGCTTGAAAAGCCTGCGTCTGCCAGCAATCTTCCGAAAAAGCCATTTTCTCCTCAACAGGATTAAGTTGATAATCATGGCTTTCTTCGGCTATCGCCAACACGTGGTAACAGCCCTCCTTGATGTGCGAAAACGTAAAGAAACCTTCTGCATCGGTAACGGAGACATAGGCGGGCGGCGTTGCGGGCGGGTATTCGGAGGGAATTTGCGCATAGAGCAGAACCGAAGCCTCCTTGACAGGTTTGTTGTCGAAGGCATCGAGCAAAATTCCCGAAAGGAAACCGCTGTCTATGGTCTTTCCCGTAGAAAACACATAGGTGAAATCGCGCAGGGGCGTAGACTCGTGCAAATCGCCCACAGCATCCTTGAAATTAATGGAATAGGTTACCCCTTCGGCCAAAGAATCTTCGATAAGCACCGTCACCGTCTTGAGGTTGGAGCTGTAGGAAATCCTTTCCAAAGGCGGGGAAACGATGATTTTATCGGTTTTCTGCAACACCACGAATTCATCGAAAGTTAGATTGATTTTATCGTGGGTGAAACCGACGGTGCCTTGCGGGGGCTCGGCCTTCAGAAGCACGGGGGGAGCCAGATCCTTGGGGCCTCCCGTGGGCGCGGAGCTGTAGTTGGCGCACGAAACGGCCAGGCCTGCCATCACCACAAGCAACATCGCCCTGCATCCGAAAAACGTCCAAGTCTGTCTTTTCATTTTTTTAATGTGAAAACACGCCCCGCGTTCAGCACGAGCGGACTTCCATTCGGCAAGCCTCGCAATCGAAACGCAATGCGAATTTATGGTTTGCCGAACGCAAAAACAAATCGCCCTTGAACTTGTCCGACACCTTGTCGCGCTTGAGGCATTGTCCCGTTTGGGCGCGGATGCAGTGTTTGCAGAGCATCAACGGCTCGTTGGGTTGCCGGCGGTGCTTCTCCATCTCCAGCTCGTAGGCAGGTTCCACCGACACTGCATCCGCGCCCGAATAAAGCCGCCGGGCGTAGCTGTTGGCACAGTTGGCGCGGTAGTCCAAAGACGGGGCGGGAACGGCAAGGTCTTTAACCACAGCCGAAACGGGCGTGGCCGCAACAACCGAGGCGGAGGGTCTATATCTTTCCTCCCGCAAAACATTCATCTTCTCCACCAAGTCGCGACGGACGCGGTTGAGCGTGGAAGCGGGCACAAAGAAAAATTCATCACCCTTGTATTCAAAACTTTCCAAGCGATAGGCCGTGCCTCCCAACTTGCCCGTCTGCGCGGCAAAATTGGCGGGCACCGCTTCGGGATTGCGGGCGGGCTGCACCTCGTCTTCGTTCAAAAACGCCTTCACCTCGTTGCCGTCTTCATCCCTCCAATAAAAACATCTTTCCTTGGCATCGAACACGCCGTGCACGGCCAAAGTCCGCGAAAATGCAGCCGTCTGTAGGGTTTTGTCGAAAATCTTGTCGCGGTTGCGATAGAGAATCGCCCCCTCCGCAGGAAGCGATGCAGGATTTTGCGAAGGCGCCGCCATTTCCAAGCAAGAAAGATTCTTCTTTTTCTCCACCCTTTCCACATGGCCGCCCTGCAAATCGCCACGCGCATCCACATAGCAGATTCCGTCGCCCGCCGAAAACTCGGCGTTTCCCTCCACCTGCAAATCCAACCGCCAAAATCCCTCCCTGTTGCGTCGGAGTTCGGCCCTGCGCACCTTCCCCACCCTGCATCCCACGGCCTTAGGCGTTTCAAAAACCGCCCAATCCTCACGCTTTCCCGACAAATTGAAAGAAGTGTATTCCCTATGAAAAGTTTTCTGCAAATCGGGCTGAAAATCGGTCTGCACCTCTCCCTGCGAGGCCTTGGCATATTGGGGAAAATTGCGCAAAACAGCATCCAAACGCTTGCGATACCAATATGTTACATTCTTCACATAATCCACCTCCTTCAAACGCCCTTCTATCTTGAGACACGACACACCCGCACGCACCAAATCTTCCATATACGCATCGGCATTGAGGTCTTTCATGGAAAGCAGATAGCGGTTCCGCAGCAACACCTCCCCGCGCCCGTTAACCAAATCGTAGGGCAAGCGGCACGCCTGGCTGCACTCGCCCCGATTGCCGCTCCGCCCCGTGGTATAGCAACTCATATAGCACTGCCCGCTATAACTTACGCACAACGCCCCATGCACAAAAGCCTCGGTTTCTATCTTCACCGCCTGCGAAATGGCCTCAATCTCGCGCAACGAAAGTTCGCGCGCCAAAACCAAACGCTTAAAACCCAACGATTGCAGAAAAAGCGCTTTCTCCACACTGTCTATATGGCATTGGGTGCTGGCGTGAAGCTCGATAGGAGGCAAGCCCGCCTCCAACAATCCCAAATCCTGAATCAGCAGCGCATCCACGCCCATATTATAGGCCTGCCGCGCCAATTCCAAGGCCGCGGGCATTTCGTCTTCGTAAATTAAGGTGTTGAGCGTAAGAAACACACGGGCGGCGTAGCGGTGGGCATAACGCACCGTCTTTTCGATGTCCTGCAAGGAATTGGAAGCCCGCACCCGCGCACCGAAGGCCGGCCCGCCCATATACACGGCATCCGCACCGGCATCTATGGCCGCTTTCGCCACCTCAAAACCGGCGGCGGGAGCAAGAAGTTCCACTTTCTTCAACGTCTGCACCATATTCCGCAAATATAAAAAAAGAGGCGTAGCCCACGCTACGCCTCTCTATCCTTTCTCCTTGAGGCCACTATCTCTTGGTAGCCAACGAACCTCCGTTCGCCGCACCGATACGGGGCATCGCGCAACGGAAACCGATCCAGTCGGAGCTCTTGTCCTGATCCATGAAACGACGGGTGGCCGCCGAAGTATAGTAGGCGCGGTCTTTCCACGAACCGCCCTTCACCACACGCGACTTATCGGAAATCAAAGAACTTGTGCCATATTCATACAAAAGCGAAGTGGTGGAGGAAGACTGCGCCGAAGCACCGTCCTCTTCTTCATCGCCGTCGCCCTTGGCCAACCAGTCTTCCACAATGGCCGATTCATAATCACCGTCCAAGTAGTTGCGGTTGTCGGACTTATTGAAGTTCTCCCGCGAAGCCAATTCTTCGTCGGTGAACTGACGGTAGCGGATGCGGCCCAAGCTGTCTTTTTCGGCAATCATGCCGTCTTCGTCGCGTTCCACCGTTTGATAAACGTTACCACGATAGGCGTTCAAACCGTCGGCATCCTCGAAAGTAAGGGGACGATATACGTCCATACACCATTCGGCCACGTTGCCCGCCATGTTATACAGACCGAAGTCGTTGGCGAAATAGGAATAAACGGGAGCCGTGTAGTCGGCACCGTCGTTCAACGCACCCGCCGTACCCATATAGTCACCGTCGCCACGCATAAAGTTGGCCATCATGGTTCCCCTATAAGGAGTTTGGGGAGCACGCACCTGCAGGGGCTTGCCGTTCCACGGATAAATGCGGCGCTCGGCCACACGTTCCTGATTGCTGTTGCCCAGCAGGGCCAAAGCGGCATATTCCCATTCGGCTTCGGTGGGAAGACGCAGTTTCTCTATCAAGATACCGTCTTTTCTCTGCACACCGCGACGGGTTTCGGTAGCGTTGGGATCCATATCCTGCAGACCCTTGTTCACGATACCGCTATACTGACCGGCCAGATAGGCATCGGTGTTGAAGTTGTTGTCGGCGGTCTGACCCATATCCATTTTGAGGATTCTGGCCTGAATCAAAATGTATTCGTTGATACGGTCGGTACGCCAATCGCAGTAGTCGCGGGCCTGTTCCCACGTAACGCCCACCACGGGATAGTTGTTGTAGCCCGGGTTTTCGAAATAGGCCTCGGTCATAGCGTCGCGGAAACCGCCCACGCTGTTCCATACCAAAGGATCGGGCTTGGCTTTTTCCACCACTTCGGGATAGTCCTGACCGTAAATACGATTGAGCCAATAGATATACTCGGCGTAATCGGCATTCGAGGTCTCCACCTCGTCCATATAGAACGAACTTACGGTGGCGCGACGAGGCTCGTTGTTGTGCTCGTACTTGAGGTCTTCCTGGTTACGCCCCATAACGAAGTAACCGCCCTGAATGAACACAAAGCGGAGGGGTACCGGTTGCACGTAGTTTTCGGTGCGTTGATAGCCGCCCCACTTGGGGTCGTTGACGCCCCAACCCGTAGACTGCGACTGTCCGGTCTTGCTGTTGCAAGAAACAAGGGTAGCCAACATGCCGGCTACAAACAGAAATCTGAAAGCTTGCTTATACATCTTTCTACATTTTAAGCGGTGCAAAGATAAGTCTTTTTCAAGACACTTTCAAGAGGTGCGTATATAAAACGCGTTTTAGAACCTCGGACAAGGAATAGGCTCGATGCGACGGGCGCCCATGCTCTGACGCTTGCAGGGAATACGGAAGCCCAACGCAATTTCGTGGCTGCCCCCGCTGCGGGCGGTGAGTTTCGACACCGTGAGGTCGTAGCTGTAGGAAATGTGAATGCCCTTGAAATCGGCACCCAACATAAATATCACCGCATCGGGATTGCTGAAGCTCTGACGGAACCACACCCCGAAAACAACCGGCCACATCTGCGCATAGAGCCCGTAGTTGAGTTCGGTGAACTTACCCTGTTGAATATAAACGATATTGGGCGAGAGGTAAGGCTCCTTCTCGTCGCGGATTTCGTTATAGGTGGGTTTGAAATAAATCTTGCCGCCCGCCTGTGCGCTATAACGGATGCTCAAGCGGCTCGGCCCCATGAATCCCACATCGGGACGGATGAGATGCACAGCCGAAACCCCTACATAAAAGTTCTCGCCGTAGAACGTAGCCCCCACGCCCACATCGCCGTAGTGACGGCTCAGAGGAGTGTTCGGTATGTTTTCGGCGGTAGGACGGCCTTGCACCAAACCTAAATAGGGGTCGTATTGGTCGGGGAAGGTGAGCGATTCCCAATTGACATAGCGGTTGGCGTAGGAACCCTGCACGGCCAAGGTAAGAAACAGTTTATTCGAAAGTTGCGCACGGAACGCATACATAAAGGCCGCCGAAATCTCGCGGAAGGTTCCGCCGCCTTGAAAATCGGCATTCACATAGGCGCCTATGCCGCCGTGCAACGCTCTGATATATTGGTCGTAGGAAACCGTCGCCAACGAAAATCCGCCGCCCACGTTGGGCCACTGGTTGCGGTAAGCCGCCGAGATACGCCCGCAGCCCGAGGTGCCGGCAAAGGCGGGATTGAGATAAAGAGGATTGGAGTAAAGTTGAGAAAGGTGCATATCCTGCGCATGGGCGAAAGCCGAACACGCCGCCAAGCACAAAACGGTGCAAACACGCTTGATTATCCGAAAGGAATGCATACCTGTCATCTTTCTTTATCCGGCCGATTATTCAGCCAAAGGTGGCAAAGATAATATTTTTTCGTATCTTCGCGTACTTTTGCTCACCAAAAGATTTTGCCGATGAATGAAAGAAACGGTACTTTTTAACCTTAGGTTGTGCAAACACACCTTTAAAACTATTTTGGAATGCAAAGAAGAAAACTTGTAGCCCTGCCGGTTCTTTTGTTGTTGGCCGTGCCTGCCCTCCGTGCGCAGATTATAGACCCTCTCGGAAGTGAGGTCGGCAAGAAATTAGGGAACACGCCCAACGCCATTTCCACAGCCGTACCCTTCCTTTCGTTGGCTCCCGACGCCCGCTCGGGCGGTATGGGAGATATAGGTGTGGCCACCACGCCCGACCTCAACTCCCAGCACTACAACGCTGCCAAATATGTCTTTATGGAGAGAGACTACGGCGCCTCCCTCACCTACAGCCCGTGGTTGCTCAATCTGGTGCCCGATATGTCGTTGGTTTACCTCTCGGGCATGTATAAGTTCGACGACCGCAACGCCCTCGCCGCCTCCTTGCTCTATTTCTCCATGGGCGACGTAACCTTCACCGACGAACAGGGCGGCAGCGCGCAGACTTTCCGTCCCAACGAATTTGCCATTGACGTGAGCTATTCGCGCAAAATCATCGATGTGCTCTCGATTGCGGTGACGGGGCGTTTCATCTACTCCAACCTCACCTTGGGGCAATACGTGCAGGGGCAAGACACCAAAGCGGGGCTTGCCGGTGCGGCCGACATAGGCTTGTACTACAAACAGGATTTCGAGGTAAAGAACTTCAAGGGCGGTACTTTGATGGCCGGTCTGAGCATCACCAATATAGGTAATAAGGTTAGCTACAGCTACGGTTCGGAAGACTTAGACCGCAACTTCCTGCCCGCCGCCCTGCGCTTGGGCGTGGGCTTCGACTGGCATATCAACGACTACAATTCGGTGGGTTTCTACGGCGAAGCCTACAAGCTTTTGGTTCCCACACCTCCCATTGTGGGCGGAACAAGCGGAGACTCGATTATCGCCGGCCGCACCAACCGCGTAAACGTAATGCAGGGTATCTTCCAATCGTTCGGCGACGCTCCGGGCGGCTTCAAGGAAGAAATGCAGGAAATTATGTGGAGTCTCGGCGCGGAATATTGGTGGCGTGACATTGTGGCCGTGAGAATGGGCTATTTCCACGAAAGCAAATACAAGGGAGACCGTCAATACCTTTCCTTGGGTGTGGGTCTGCAATATAAAATGGTGGGGCTCGACTTCGCCTATCTCATTCCCACCTCGCAGACGGCGGGTTCCAACCCTCTCAAAAACACACTTCGCGTAGGTGTCAAATTCTCCTTCGACAAGAAGAAAAAGTCGGGAGAATAATGAATTTCCGCATAGGTTACGGCTATGATGCGCACCGTTTTGCTCCGAACCGGAAACTGGTTTTGGGCGGGGTGGAGATTGCGCATACCCAAGGTTTGGCGGGGCATTCGGATGCCGACGTGTTGATTCATGCCCTTTGCGACGCCTTGTTGGGCGCCGCCGCCTTGGGCGACATAGGCAAGCATTTTCCCGATACCGATTCTACATATAAAGATATAGACAGCACGGTGCTTTTGGGCAGGGTGAAGGATTTGTTGCATCAAAAGGGCTATGCCATAGGCAACGTGGATTCGTGCCTCCGCTTGCAGAAGCCCAAGATTGCCCCCTATATCCCGGCCATGCAGAAGCGTCTGGCCGAAGTCTTGCAGATAGACCCCGACCGTGTTTCGGTAAAGGCCACCACCACCGAAAAAATGGGCTTCGAAGGACGGGAAGAAGGCGTTTCCGCCACCGCCGTAGCGTTGATTTACGCGGTATAGTCGTACCGACGCGATAGCAAAAAGGGGGCTGCCGAATGGCAGCCCCCTTTTGTTTTGAGGTCAAAAAACGTTTAGTCGGCCTTGTCCGTCAGAAAGGGCGGGTTGGACGAAAACAGGCTTCCGTCTCTGCCGATGCTGGTGGTGCTCACCTCCGATACATCCGAAGGCACCACCGGCGTCAAATCCAAGTTCTGCCGTTGGTAGGCCGGTATGGATTCTATTTCGCGCAGACCTTGTTGAGTCTTGATTTTCTGCGACATCTGACGCAAGTGCATCATCCTTTCGGCCGTGGCCGCATAGCGTTCCCGAATGGCATTGGTGGGCTGCACCTGTTCGGAGGCTTCCATAACCGTTGTCACAGTTTCCTGATGCATCGTTTCGGAGCCCATTTCCTGTTGCGCCTCCGTGTGGATTTCCATCGTGAAGCCTTCTTCCACCTCCACGGTTTCGGACTGCTCCTGTTCGCTCATCGTTACCTCGGCGGTTTCTTCCACGGCGGCAACTTCTTGCTCGGTGGCAATGGACTCTACGTTGGCAAAGATATCAATGTCGTTCATCCACAGTTCGGATTCGGCTTTCACTTCCTCGATAAGAGGGTCTTCCGCCACCGTGGGTTCCGATACTGTCATAGCCGGCGCTTCGGCGGGAGCCGCCTTGAGTTCGCTTACCTGCGCGGAGGGAGCTTCCACCTGTGCGGAGGAAACTTCTCCGTCGAAACTCAATATGCCCACCACTTCTTTCTTTTCGGGTTCCTTCGCTTCCGTCTGCGGGATTTCAGCCACGGGCGCAGGCGCGGGCGTGGATGCGGACATAATGGGTGCAGGTGCCGGAGCAACGGCGGGGGCGGTGTAGGTCTTTTCGTTGAGATTGATAATGGTCTTTTCGCGGATACCCATCACCTTCTTTTCTTCAAAGCCCGTTGCAATCAGGGTGATGTTAAGGTTTTCGCCCGCCGACGCATCCTCGCCCGCGCCCCAAATCATATCGGCTTCGGTCTCGGTGCGCTGCGCAATCGACTTGGTAACCACATCTATTTCGTCCATATTCAGCTGCGCATCGGGGCCGTAGCTAAAATAGAGCAACACGTTCTTGGAGCCCTTGATGCTGTTGTCGTTGAGCAGAGGCGAATTCATGGCCGCTTCGATGGCTTCCTTGGCGCGGTTCTCGCCCGAAGCCGAGCCGTAGCCCATAATGGCGGCGCCGCTGTTGTGCATCACCGTGTTCACATCCTTAAAGTCTATCTGCACGTAGGAAGTAACCGTGATGATTTCGGAAATGCCTTTGGCCGCGGTGGTCAGAATGTCGTCGGCCTTGGCGAAGGCTTCCTTCAGGCTCATCTTGCCGAACTGACGCAGTTGGTCGTTGTTGATGATAAGAATGGAATCGACAATCTTGCGCAATTCGGAAACACCCGCCCGCGCTTGTTCCACACGCTTGCGGCCTTCGAAGCTGAAGGGCATGGTGACGATAGCCACCGTGAGGATTTTGGTAACCTCATCGCCCACCAATTCTATTTCCTTGGCAATCGAAGCCACTACGGGCGTGGCTCCCGTGCCGGTGCCGCCGCCCATTCCCGCAGTGAGGAAGAGCATTTTGGTTCCCGTAAGAGCCTCCTTTATTTCGTCGTGTTTCTCCACCGCCGCATCGCGCGCCACTTGCGGCACGTTGCCGGCTCCCAAACCTTTTCCCAACTGAATTTTATTGGGAACGGGGCTGGCTTCCAAGGCTTGCGCATCGGTGTTGCAGATAATGAAATCCACATCCTTGATGCCTTGCTGGAACATGTGGTTCACCGCATTGCTGCCACCGCCGCCAACTCCCATCACTTTGATATAGGAGGATTGGTTCTTGGGAAGCACAAAATTCAAAAACTCCCCTTCGTGGTTCTGATTCATCAATTCTTCCATGTCAAACAATATTTCTAGCAATCTCCAAAATTAAGGAACGGCCACCGTTCACCATCGGGCCGCAGCACCTATTTATAAACGGTGGTCTGTTCATTTCGCGAAGTTATTGCACATCATCGTCAAAGACCTTCACGATATAGTCTCCCAACTGGCCCATTCCGAAGAAACTGCCGTCACGTCCTCTCCACCAAGGCTTCTTGGGGTTCGGGTTCGATTTCGGCGCGGCGGGAACATTCTCCTCCGTAGCCGCATCGCTGTTTTCCTCGACAGGGGGAGGGGTGGTCACAAGAACATCATCGGGTGTTTCCTTTCCCCCCTGCGTATCCAAGGGCACGTGTATAAGGTTGTTCTCCTCTTCACTGCGCACGCCGTAAATCACCAAACCTACCGCCGTGGCGAAGATAGGGTCGTTCAGGTCTTTGGGCGAATCGGGCGAAAGGTGTTTGTTGGGGCAGGCCAAGCGGGTGTCGAGCTGCGTGATGTATTCGCAAACGGTGTCTATATGCTTCATCTTGGAACCGCCGCCGGTGAGCACCACGCCGCCGATGAACTGGTCGGTATCGAGGTTGCAGTTGCCCACTTCGTAGCTTACCTGTCCGAAGATTTCGTCCACACGCCCCTTGATGATGGTGGCCAACTGCTTGAGCGAAATTTCGCGCACACTCTTGCCGTTTATGGCGGGAATGGTGACGATTTTTTCCTCGCTTTCCTCGCTGGGAAGCGCCGAACCGAAACGTGTCTTGAGCGCTTCGGCCTGTCTTTGCATAATGGTGCAGGCGCGTTGTATGTCGGAGGTGATGAGATTGCCCGCCAAGGGAATCACCGCCGTATGCCGCAGTACGCCGTTGCCGAAGATAGCCACGTCGGTGGTGCCGCCGCCTATATCCACCAATACCACGCCCGCGTCTTTGTCGGTGCTGTCCAAAACCGCTTCGGCCGACACCAAGGGTTCGAGAATGAAGCCTTTGATTTCGAGCCCCGCCGTTTCCACGCTTTTCTGAATGTTGCGCATGGCCAGGGAGTCGGCGGTAATGATATTGTAGTTCACTTCCACATTCGCCCCCGTCATGCCTTCGAATTCATCTTCGCGAAATCCCGAAACGCCGTCTACGGTGAAGGTTTGCGGAACCACGTGAATGATTTTCTTGCCGGGATCCACCCTGCCCTTGCTCGCTTCCTGCTTCAACTTCTCGATTTCGGCACGGGTCACCACTTCTTCGCTGTTGGAACGTATGAAACTGTTGGACTGAATGAAACTTTCGATGTGCTGTCCGGCAATGCCCACATACACTTCGCAAATGTCCACATTCGCGTTGTCCGAGGCCTGTTCCACGGCACGTTTCACCGCTTCGGCAGTCTTGGTGATGTTCATCACCGCCCCGCGCACCACGCCCGTAGACTCGGTTTTTCCGTAGCCCAAAATCTTGATTTTTCCCGTGGCCTGGTCGCGGCAACCCACAACGGCCACGATTTTGGTAGTACCTATGTCAAGGCCTACCACAACATCGGTTTCTTCTTCCATATTCTTTCTTTTTTAATTATATCTTTCTTCTCAGTTATATCCGGCGCGGCGCGTGGCCACCAGCTGGTTCCTGTATCGCAAATCCAAAACGGAATAGCGTTGCCAGTCCTGCCCTTTCATGGCGTGTTCGTAAAAGAGCCGCAGGCGGAACATCTTTTGCGCAAGATCGTTTATGTCTTCAATCTTTCCCAACTCCACAATCTGCCCGCCCACTTTGGGAACAAGGTCTATTTCCTGATTTCTGTTCACGTATATCTGCTCGAAAAGGGCGTCCCAAAGAGGGTCTTCGGAAAGATAGGCGTGAATGTCGAACAGTTTTTTGAGCAAGGCACGGCCCGAGGTGTCGGAAAGTTGCGTCACATCGGAGCCGTAGCGGGGCGAAAGGGGAATATGGCCGCTGGCCACCCGCAGACGTGCCTTGTAGTCGGGGTTGACGGGCATTTCCACGCCGTTTTCGTCTAATTGGAAAGTCTGTTGGCGCGTGTTGATGATTTTGAGCACCGGATTGCGCTGCTCCACGGCAATATGCAGAACCTCGTCGGGCGTGGTGTAGACCTGCGCGTCGCGCACATAGGGATTCTGCCGCAACACCGTTTCTATATGGGAGGCGTTTATCTGCATCAAGGGTGTGTTTTGCGGCGTGATGCCGTGCAAGCTCATCCAATTCTTGATGTCGCGTTCCTGCATATAGACGATATTGCCTCCGCGGTCGATGTCGATGCGCACCGTCGTGCAGGCTTTTTGCGAAAGCGCGTGTTCGGCATGGCGCACAGCAAGCACGAAGGCGGCCACCGAAACGGCCACCACCAGAAACAAGGCAAGTATCACCAAAACACGTTTCATCGTTCCTTACGCTTTGTCTTCTTTGTCAAAAAAACGAATCAAGGGTTCCACGCTGCGGTCGATATTGCCGGCTCCCATAGTCACGAACAACAGACCCGATTTTCCGTCGGCACGTTGCGTGCGCTTCTCCACCCATGCGGGAATGTCCTCGCAGTTGCAATAGCTCACTTCCTTGCCTTGAATCTTATCTCCGATGAGGCGCGAAGTGACGCCCTCTATCGGTTGTTCGCGGGCGGGATAGATGTCGGCCAGACAAAGTTCGTCGGCTTCGGACAGGCTCGAGGCGAAGGTATCGCACAGGTCGCGGGTGCGCGTGTAGAGGTGGGGTTGGAAAATCACCACCAGTCTATAGTCGGGATAACATTCGCGCAGGGCGCTGATGCTGGCTTCTATCTCGGCGGGGTGATGGGCGTAGTCGTCGTAGTATTGCCATTTGTTGCCTTTGTGACAATATTCCAGACGGCGTTTCACGCCTTTGAATCCGGGCAGGAGGGCACGTATCTTGGCCGGCCCCACGCCCATTTCGAGCGCGATGCTGATAGCGGCCACGGCGTTTTCGATATTGTGACGGCCGGGGAGCACCATTCTGAGGTTTTCGATACGGCCGCGCGGCCCCACATAGGTGAAGATATAGGCACCGTTCTCCACGCGTATGTTCTCGGCATAGGCACGTGCCTTGCCGTCTTTTTCGAGGCCGTAGTAGAAACGGGGCTGAAAGGGCAGATCCAAGGCGGAGTCGGCGATGAAGCGGTCGGACTGCCGCATGAAACGCACGTAGGCCGCCCGCATGTTCTCCAAGGTTCCGTATACGTCCATGTGGTCGGGATCCCAGGAGGTAACCACCGAGAAATAGGGGTAGAGCTGCCAGAACGAATGGTCGTATTCGTCGGCTTCGGTCACCATAATCTGACTCTTGGCATCGTGGTGATAGTTGCCTCCCATATTAATGGAAAGGCCGCCGAGAATGGCGTTGCAACCTATGCTCGACTGCAGGAGGTAGGCGATGAGCGAGGAGGTGGTGGTTTTTCCGTGCGTGCCGGCCACGGCCACGGTACGGTAGAGGCGGCACAATACACCTAAAATCTCCGCCCGCTTGTAGCAACGCAATCCGCGTTGACGGATGCTCTCCCACTCGCCGTGGTCGGCGGGAATGGCGGGCGTATAGATTACCGTCGACACATCCTGCGGAATCAGGGCGGGGTCTTCGGTGTAGTGAATCACAGCACCGGCTTCTTCCAACTTCTTGGTAAGCGGGGTGCAGACACGGTCGTAGCCGCTCACCTTGCAACCTTGCTGCAAGTAGTGAAAGGCCAAGGCACTCATGCCTATGCCGCCTATTCCCAAGAAATAGGGGTGTGTGATACGGTCGGCTTTCATTTCTGTTCCTTTTTGTCCTGTTTGTTGCCGCGTCCCTTTTGTGCCAATTTAAGCACTTGATCCACAATGTTGCGCGCCGCCGAAGTGGTGCCCAAACGCGAGATATTCTGCGCAAGCAGTTCGCGGCGTCTCGTATTCGAGAACAAATCGATAACCACCTTGCCCAAGTCTTCCACCACGCGCATATCGGGCAAAAGCACGGCGGCGTTCTTCGAGCTCAGGGCCATGGCGTTTTTGGTCTGATGATCTTCGGCCACATTGGGCGAAGGCACCAAAATAAGGGGTTTGCCCACCACGCAGAGTTCGGAAATGGAAATGGCGCCCGCCCGCGACACAATCACATCGGCCACCGCATAGGCAAGATCCACGCGACGGATAAAGTCGAGCATCACGAGGTTTTCCTTACCCTCCGCATAGGGCAGCATCTGTTGATAATAATAGGTACCTGTCTGCCACAAAATCTGATAGCCCTTATCCAAAAGCGCGTCCACCCATTGTTTCATGGCGGAATTGATGGTGCGCGCACCCAAACTGCCTCCCATTACCAAAAGCGTGGGCATATCGGGTTTGAGTTTGTAGAAAGCGATGCCTTCCTCTTTCTTGGTGTTGATGTCCGAAATATCCTGACGAATGGGATTGCCCGTCCAAATGATTTTTTCCTTGGGGAAGAACACATCCATATCATCGTAATCCACGCACACCACCTCGGCTTTCTTCGCCAAAATCCTGTTGGTGAGCCCGGGATAGGAATTCTGTTCCTGCAAGAGCGTGGGGATATGCAGACGTTGCGCCGAATAGAGGGTAGGCGCACTGGCATAACCGCCCACACCCACCACCACATCGGGATCGAAATCCTTAACGATTTTGCGGGTTCTGCGGAAAGCCTCCAAAAGCTTGAACGGAAGGGAAAAGTTCTTCCACAGATGCTTTCTGTCCAAGCCCACCACATTCAGACCGATAATCTTGTATCCCGCTTCCGGCACCTTCTTCATCTCCATGCGGTTTTCGGCACCCACAAACAGAATGTCGATTTCGGGGTCGCGGCTCTTGAGTTCGTTGGCAATGGCGATAGCGGGAAAAATATGCCCGCCGGTGCCGCCGCCGCTGATGATGACCCTATAGGGTTGTTTTTCATTCGTTTCCATATCCCTTTGTTTTCTTTATTTTCATATATCCTTTTGCACGGTTCAGGCGTTTCCCAAAGCTTCCGCCTCGCGCTTCTCCCGCTCGTTCACCGCATGTGCCACACTTTGTATCATGCCCAGCGCCATGCCGGTAAACAAACTCGAAGTTCCGCCCATGCTCACAAACGGCAAAGGCTGCCCCGTAACGGGGAAAAATCCCACGGCCACCCCCATATTCACCAAAGCCTGCAAGGTGAGCATAAAGGTGAGCCCCATTACCAAACAACTTCCGAACAAACCTTTGCATCGCTTGGCGATATTCATTCCCCGCCGCAACAACCAAAGGTAGAGCACCAATATCACCAATCCTCCCGCCACGCCATATTCTTCTATAATCAAGGCATATACATAGTCGGAATAGGGATGCGGCAGAAAGTTCCGCTGGGTGCTGTTTCCGGGGCCTTTCCCGAGAACCCTTCCGCTGGCCACGGCAATTTTGGCTTGGTCGGCCTGATAGTTGCTCGAATTGTTTTCCACATTCGCATCCGAACCCGCAAAATTCTCGATACGGTGCTTCCATGTGGAAAAACGGCCGGGAAGCTTGTTTTCGGGCGGCAGGAAAAGTATGCCCACAAAAAGCACCAGCGCCGCCATTCCCACGCCCACCGTAGCCCACAGACGCTTCTGCGGAACACCACCCACCACCATGAGGATGAAGCAGGTGAGCGTAAGAAGCATAGCCGTGGAAAGGTTGTCGAAAAATATCAGCAAGATAACGGGCAATGCAAATATCAACAGCCGCCAATAGGTGCTTTTTTCGGTAATGACGCTTTGCCTTATCGTGAGCTGACGCGACAAAAAGGCCACCAACACCACCTTGGCGAACTCGGACGGCTGGAACGAAAAGCCCAAGATACGCACCCAACGGTTGGCGCCGTTGATTTCGCCCAACATGAGCGCATAGACAAGCAGCACAATGACAATAGGATACGCAAGCACCGAAAGACGGGCGAAGCGGGTGTATTTGATGCGGTGAAAACAGAACATCACCACCCAGCTCACCAAGAGAAGCCCTCCGTGGCGCAACACATAATAGGCCACATGCCCGCTATGGTAGCGATATGCCAAAAGCCCCGTGGCGCTGTAAATAGCCGCCATCGAGACAAGGGAAAGCAAGACCATGACAGTCCAGATGCCGCTGTCGCCTTTAAAATACTTTCCCAAAAATTTGGCAATCTCTCTCATCGCGCTGCACTAAAAAAATTACAATTCGCAAACGGCACGCTTAAACTGCATGCCCTTGTCCTGATAGCTCTCGAACAAATCGAAGCTGGGGCAAGCCGGCGAAAGCAACACCACATCGCCTTCCTCGGCCAGCAGATAGGCCGCCTGCACGGCATGGGGCATGGTGTCGGTCTGAATGATATTCGAAACCACATCGCCGAAAGTTTCCGTGATAGCGCTGTTGTCCTTGCCCAGACAAACGATATGCTTCACTTTCTTTCCCACCAGATTCCGCATGGAAGAGAAATCAATATCGTCGGTCTTTCCGCCGGCAATCCACACCACGGGACGGGTCATGTTTTCCAAGGCGAACCACGTGGAATTTACGTTGCTCGCTTTGGCATCGTCGATATATTCCACTCCCCGCACCTTGGCCACGAATTCCAAACGGTGATCCACCTGACGGAAATCCTGAAAACTTTCCTGTATCACCTTCTTACGCAAGTCGCGGATATGCGTGGCCACCGATTCGGCCATGGAGCGGGAAACGGTGCCTTGCTTGGCCAATGTCTCAATACTGAATTTTGCGTTCATATCGTGTATTCTTTTTCTCGTTTGTTATGATTATCGGAGTTTCAAGGTTACCAAGGTGATAACGGCCAAAAGGATGCTCACGATAAAGAAGCGCATCACAATCTTGGGCTCCGAAATGCCTTTCTTTTGGTAATGGTGATGAAGGGGCGACATCAGGAAGATGCGCTTGCCTTCGCCGAAACGTTTTTTGGTGTATTTGAAATAGGTAGTCTGCATAATCACAGACAGGCTTTCCATTAAAAAGATGCCGCAGAGCACGGGCAGGAGCAATTCCTTGCGGATGAGCAGCGCATAGACGGCGATGATGCCGCCGAGGGTAAGGCTTCCCGTATCGCCCATGAAGATGCGGGCGGGATAGGTGTTATACCAAAGGAATCCGATTGTGGCACCCACGAAGGCGGCGATGAAAATAGTGAGCTCGCCCACATTCGGAATGTACATGATGTTGAGATATTCGGAAAAGATGATGTTTCCCGAAATCCACGAAAGCACGGCCAAGGTAGCGCCGATAATGGCCGACGTGCCGGTGGCCAGGCCGTCGATGCCGTCGGTGAGGTTGCAGCCGTTCGACACCGCCGTCACAACAAGAATCACCACCAATACAAAGAAAATCCATGTGTATTTTCCCCAACCCGTATGAATGGCCTCCATAATGGCGGTATAGTCGAGTTCGTTGTTCTTGACGAAAGGAATGGTGGTCTTCATCGACTTTTCGGTGGCGGCCGTAAGCGTTTCTTCGGCTTCTTCGTATTGTTCGGCATCGAGCACATTGTAGTTCTCCACGCAAACTTCGGCCACGTTTTTCTGCGACACCGTGATGTCGGGATGAAAACACATCACCAAACCCACAAAAAGCCCCAGCCCCACTTGTCCTATCACCTTGAACTTGCCTTTAAGCCCTTGTTTGTTGTGTTTGAACACCTTTATATAGTCGTCCATAAAGCCCATGGTGCCGAGCCATACGGTGGTGATTATCATAAGCCACACATACACATTGTTGAGCTTGCAGAGCAAAAGCACGGGAATGAGAATAGACACGATGATGATAAGCCCGCCCATCGTAGGGGTGCCTTCTTTCTCTTTCTGTCCTTGAAGACCGAGGTCGCGGACCGTTTCGCCTATCTGCTTGCGGTGCAGGAAAGCCATTACTTTCTTGCCCCACACCATGGAGATGAAGAGCGAAAGCACAATGGCCGCGGCCGCACGGAAAGAGATGTATTGAAATACGCCCGCTCCCGGCAGATTGAAATTTTCGTGTAGGTAATTGAATAAGTAATACAACATGGGCTTATGTTTTACAAATATTTGGTTAACATTTCCCTATCGTCGAAGTGGTGCTTCACACCCTTTATTTCCTGATAGGGTTCGTGTCCTTTTCCCGCCACCAAAATCACGTCCTTGTCCTGCGCCAGCATACAGGCGGTTTTGATGGCCTGCTCGCGGTCGGGCAGCACCAAAACCTGCTCTTTCTGCGCGGGAGAAAGACCGGCGAGCATTTGGTCGAGAATGTCCTGCGGGTCTTCGAAGCGGGGATTGTCGGAAGTGAAAATCACTTTTCCCGCATAACGACAGGCGATACGCGCCATTTGAGGACGTTTCCCTGCATCGCGGTTTCCGCCGCAACCCACCACGCAGATTAAATTCTGCTCGGGCAGGATAAGGGAGGAAAGCGTATCGAGCACATTTTCCAAGGCATCGGGGGTGTGGGCATAGTCCACCACGCCCGTTTTGCCGGAAGAAACGGAGGCAATGGTTTGAAAACGGCCGGGGGCTTCCTCGAGCGAACTCATGGCGGCCAACACTTCGTCGGAAGCAAATCCGAGACTTACGGCGGTGGCGTAGATGGCCGTGAGGTTATAGGCGTTGAAACGCCCCACCAAACGCATATACACGTCTTTGCGGTCTATTTCCAAATGCAGTCCCTGCAAGGAGTCTTCGATAATCTTGCACGAAAAATCGGCGGGCATCCGCAAGGAATAGGTGAGTTTGCGCGCGGGCGTGTTCTGCAACATCACCATACCGTTTTTGTCGTCGGCGTTGGTGAGGGCGAAAGCCTCGGCGGGAAGGGCGTCGAAAAAGGCCTTCTTGGCTTTGATATAGGCTTCGAAGGTTTTGTGATAGTCTAAGTGGTCGCGCGTGATATTGCTGAAAATGCCCCCCGTGAATTCCAAGCCGGCGATACGGTTCTGCACAATGGCGTGCGAGCTCACTTCCATAAAGGCATATTGACAGCCCGCATCCACCATTTGCCGCAGGAGGGCGTTGATTTGGAGAGGGTCGCCGGTGGTGTGCGTGGAGGGAACCACGCGGTCGCCGATGCGGTTTTCGATGGTGGAGAGCAAGCCGGCTTCGTAGCCGAGGGCGCGCATCAAACGATAGAGAAGGGTAACGGTGGTGGTTTTTCCGTTGGTGCCGGTAATGCCCACCAGTTTGAGGGAGCGGGAGGGATGACCGTAGAAGGCGCAGGCCATGAATCCGAGGGCGCGGCTGCTGTCGGCCACTTGGATATAGCACACATCGGGCGAAAGCTGCCGCGGAAGTTCCTCGCAAACGACAGCAGCCGCGCCCTGTTGCACCGCCGTGTCTATATACGAGTGTCCGTCTACGCTGGTTCCGCGGACGGCAAAGAACACGCCGCCCTTTTCCGCCTTGCGGGAATCCTGCGTAAGCGCACTTATCTCGGTCTGAAGCGACCCCACGGTCTGCTTCACGCCGCATTCCTTACTCAACAGATCCTCTATTTTCATTTTACGTCTTTTCTTTTATATTAATATAAAATCCCCCTCACCTACCCCAACTCTATCACCACCGTCTGACCCGCCACACAAGGACTTCCGGCGGCAGGCTCCTGCCTCTTCACCCTACCCTTTCCATATACCCGTGTCTTGAGGCCGCAACGTTCCAGAAGAAACGAAGCGTCGCGCAAGCCCATCCCCCGTAAATCGGGCACTACATCCTTGGCCATCACCACCTCGTTGAAACCGTCCGAAACCCGCACGGCACCCGTATTCTTGCGGACAAAAGCCGTAGGCTCGAGTTCGGGCGTTCCCATTCCGATGTGCTTGTGCACCGCCTGTATATCGGCAGCGTAGCCCGCCGCCGGATAAGGACTGAACGAACCGGGCTCGGCAATTTCACGCCCGCCCTGCATCAACGTGGCATAGATTTTCTGCGCAATGTCGTTGAACACCGGGCCGGCCACCGAACCGCCGTAGTAACGCCCACCCTGCGGCGAAGTAATCATCACAATGCACGAATAGCGCGGATTTTCGGCAGGGAAATAGCCCACAATCGAAGCGCGGTAGGTTATCTTCTGCCCCTTGCCGTAGTTCATCTGCGCCGTACCCGTCTTGGCGGCCACCTTATAGAGAGGGTTCTGCAACACCGTACCCGTGCCGCTTTCCACCACGCCCTGCAAAAGTTTCTGCACGGCAGCCAAGGTGGATTTCGAACAGATGCTCTCCACCAACACCTGCGGTTCGAAGGCCTTGACCGTTTCGCTCCCCTTGCGGATAGCGCTCACGAACATAGGCTTCATCATCTTGCCGTTGTTGGCCACGGCATTGTAGAGATTGAGCATCTGCAAAGGCGTCACCTTCACTTCATAGCCAATCGACATCCACGGCAGGGAAACGCCCGACCACGTCTTGTCTTTCGTATTCTTGATATAAGGCTCTCCCTCGCCCGGAATTTCCACGCCGAGCGGTTTGTTGAGCCGCATCTTGTAGAGGTAGTCCACAAACTTCTGCTGGTTGGCGTGAAAAATCTCGTTGGCCAAATACGAAATACCCACATTCGACGACTTTTCGAAAGCCTCCGAGAACGGAATGTCGCCCCATCCGCCCCTATGCGAGTCGCGCATCCAACGGTTATAGAACTTCATTTCGCCCGTAGGCACAATCCGATTCGTTATATTATCCTTGCTCTCTTCCAAAATGGCTATCGTGGAAGCCAACTTGAAGATGGAGCCCGGCTCCACGGCCTCCCCCACCGCATAGTTCTGACTTTCGGCATACGTGCCGTCGGCCTGCTTGGTGAGATTGGCTATCGCCACCACCTTTCCCGTCTTCACCTCCATCACCACCGCACAGCCGTGTTCCGCCTCGTTCCCCTCCATGCACCGCTGCAAGGCCGCTTCGGTAACGTCTTGAATACGAATATCGAGCGTGGTTATCAAATCCTTTCCGTTTTCGGGCTTCACCTCATCGGCACTATACACGGGGCGCCAAATTCCATGCGCCACCCGCTGCGTGAGCCTATGCCCGCTGATGCCCTGCAAGTCCTTGTTGTAGGCACGTTCCAAACCCACGCCCGTCTTGCTTTCCGCATTATAGTAGCCGATAGTACGCGCCGCCAAGATGCCGTTGGGACGGCTGCGTCTTTCTTTCTCCTCCACCACGAAACCGCCGCGATACTGCCCTTTCTTGAAAATGGGGAAGTGACGCATTCTGTCTAATTCGGAATACGTAACCTTGTTTTTAATCAAAAAGTTGCGCTTCTTTTTCCTACGCGCATCCAACAAAGAGTTGTAGAAAGACTGCGAAGAAACGGCGGGATACATCTTGTGCAACGAATCGCACAGGGGGCGCAGATATTGGGAGAAGGTGTCGTTGCACACCACGCTCGGATGCAAATCCATGCGGACGGTGAAGATGGGCACCGACACCGCCAACAACGCATTGTCCGAAGAATAGATATTGCCCCGCGTGGCCTGTGTCTCCTCGTAGCGGAGCGTTTGATGCTGCGCCAGCTTGCGCCAATGTTCGCCGTCCACAAACACCACCTTGGCCGCCGTAGCCACAATGCAGGCGGCAAGCAACAAGAAGAAGAGATAGATCCACCAGGCTCTCTTCCAGAAGTTCGAATTCTTATTTGGCACCTTGTCGCTCATTTGCGGTGTATTTCCTTAGTTCTTCGGTCTTTCCGAAACTTTATAACGGATGATGTAGGGCGGAACCACCGACTCCTTCACCCCCGTGCTGTCCAACATCCTCGCCACCGACGATTGCCGGCTCAAACGCATCAACTCCGCCTTGCTCGAAACCTGCCTGTATTGCAGATCCTGCAATTCGTTGCGGATGGAAACCGTTTCGCGCACCACCGATTCGGTATGGTAGTTGCTCGTTATCATCAAAATGGCAAGGAACAGCGCAAAAAATATCTGTCCCCAATAGCCCCGCACCCTCTCTTCCAAAAACTCCGATCCGTCCAACACGGAAAGGAATCTCGCGCGCCGTCTTTGCCTACGTTCCCGTCTTTGCTTCTCGTCTTTCCCCTGCTTCTTTTTTTCTTCACGCTCCCGCAACCGCTCCTCCGGCATGGGCGTGTTGCCGAAAAACGACAGCACCTCCGGTTCGGGCTGCGGCTCCAAATCCTCCACCTTGGGGGTTGTGCGAATCTTATTCTTGGCCACGCCCCACCTCCTTTTCCACGGGTTTTATCCGCGCCACCCGCAGCTTGGCACTGCGCGAGCGGGGATTGCGTTCGATTTCCTCCGGCGAGGGCACCATTACCTTCCTCACCACCGGTTCGATAGGCGAAAGGTTGTTGCCGTAGAAATCCTTTTCTTCCTTGCCGTCGAGCCGGCCGGTACGCATAAAATTCTTCACCAGGCGGTCTTCGAGCGAGTGGTAGGAAATCACCACCAACCGCCCGCCGGGCTTGAGCACCTCCAGACTTTGCGTAAGCAGGGCCTCCAAACTTTCCAACTCCTTGTTCACCTCAATGCGCAAGGCTTGGAACGCCATAGCCAAAAACTTGTTCTCCTTGCCCTTTTGCGCAAAACGTTCAAAGAACGAAGCCGCCTCGTCGGTATAGACAAAAGGCGCTTCTTCTCGCCGCGCCACCACTTCGCGCGCCAACCGCCCGCCGAAAGCGATTTCGCCGTAGACACAGAAAATCCGCTTCAACTCTTCTTCCGTATAGGTGTTGAGCACATGTGCGGCGGTGAGGTCTCCGCTCCTATCCATACGCATATCCAACGGCCCGTGCAGACGGATGGAAAAACCCCTTTCGGCCACATCGAACTGATGCGACGAAACGCCCAAGTCGGCCAAAATGCCGTCTACGGGAAGAAGTCTGCGGAAACGAAGATGATTCTTGAGCAGGGAGAAATTCCCGCCAATCAGCACAAACCTATCTCCGGCCTGCGAGAAATCGGGATCTTCGGCGGCACGGTGCAAGGCATCGGGGTCGCGGTCGAAGGCCACAAGTTTGCCGTTTTCGCCTAAACAGGAAAGTATGCGACGGGAATGCCCGCCACCTCCGAATGTAGCGTCTACATATACGCCATTAGAATGAATATCAAGGCTTTGTAGAGCCTCTGAAAGCATAACAGGTTCATGATAGCCGCTTGTCATGACGCACCCTCCTAAAACTTTTCCGTTGCGTCAATCTGTCCCAGTCGCTCGGCGGCCATCCGTGCAAAATCAACCTCGGCTTCGTTCACCTTGTTGTAGGTTTCCACATCCCAAATCTCAATGATGTTGATTTTGGAAATGAGCACGATTTCCTTGTCGATTTTCTTGGCTTTCTTGAGCTCGGAAGGAATGAGAAGACGGTCGTTGTTGTCCAGCTCCACCGGATTACCCTCCGAAAGTTTACGAATAAGAAGACGATCCTGAGGGTTATAGGGGTTGAGTTTGGAGACCTTGTTTTCGATTTCTTTCTCGAACTCTCCGCGCGGGTAAAGCTCGAGACAGGCATCAAAGATGCTTTCCCGAATCACAAAGCCCGCCTCCACAACGCCCGAAAGCGCCTTTTTGAGCGCCACCGGGAATTTGAAACGGCCGGCCGGATCCACTTTGCAAAATTCTTTACCTACTAAAATCGCCATAGTTCTTGTGTTCTGCGCATTGCGAACCTCATCGTTTTTTTTCGCCGCAAGGTTCCCGCTTAGAACAGGCCAAAATTAAAGAGAATTATCCGAAAAATCCCATTTTGTTAATAATTTTTCCATTCGCTCCCAAAAAATCCCATTTTTAAGCCCTATATTGACAACACATCAAGTAAATCAACATATTACAAAGAAATACGAAGCAGCAAAATCCGCCCCTGTCTGTGAGTTTTCCACAATTTGTTAATAACTTTTTGCTTTCAGCCCCACCTCAGAACCCTCATATCCTCCTTTCCGCCCCCTCTCGCCGACCATTTCCCCGAAAAGCCGTACTTTTACACCTTTCGGGCAACCCGAACAGGAAAACCCTAAAACGTATGCTGAGTTTCACCATTTCCGAACGCACCATAGACGTGGAGCGGCTGATTGCCGAGAAAGCCCCCTCCGCCTACAAGAAGATAAAGTGGCTCATTCCGTGGCTCCGCAAGATTCTTCACGAAGACGAAGTGAACGCCTTTTTATATAAGGAGCGAAACAAGGTGGGGGTGGATTTCGCCACGGCCATTCTACAGGATTTTGAATGCGAGGTGACGATGCGGGGACAAGAGAACCTCGACCCCTCGGGCCGCTACCTTTTCTGCGCCAATCATCCCTTGGGCGGCTTGGACGGCATGGCGTTCCTGAGCCGTGTGGGTCAGCTCCGCCCCGACGTGGTCTTTCCGGTAAACGATATGCTCTTGGCGCTGCCTCCTTTCGAACCTGTTTTTCTGCCTATCAGCAAGTTGAAGAAAAACACCGAAAACCGCCGCCATCTGGACGAAGCCTTCAAGAGCGACCGCACCTTGTTATACTTTCCCGCCGGCCTGTGCTCGCGCAAGCAGAAACACGGCGTGATTGCCGACACCGAATGGAAAAAGACCTTCATCACCCAGGCACGCAATACTTTTCGGGATGTGGTTCCCGTGCATATTTCGGGCAGGAACTCCAATTTCTTCTACAACCTCGCCCGTCTGCGTACCCGCTTGGGTATCAAAGTGAATATCGAACAGATTTTCTTGGTGAACGAGATGTTCAAACTCCGAAATCAGAAGATTTGTTTAACTTTGGGCAAACCTATTCCTTGCTCGGTGTTCGACAAAAGCCGCAGCGACAAGGAATGGGCGGCTTTGGTTCGCGAACACGTCTACAAACTGCCCCACGACCCACAGGCGGTGTTCGCACCTTTTAATGTTTAGATTATATGGAACCTATCATACCTCCCGTTGCAAGGGAAAAACTCAAGGACGAACTCACGTCCGACAAGTTCCTGCGCTACACCAACTACGGCGACCGTATGGTGTTCATCACCACCGCACACGATTCGCCCTCGGTGATGCAGGAGCTGGGCCGTCTGCGAGAGGAGGCGTTCCGCTCGGAAGGCGGAGGTACGGGAAAAAGCGCCGACATAGACGAATTCGACACCATGCCCAACCCCTACAAACAGTTGGTGGTGTGGGATCCTGTGGACGAAGAGATTGTGGGCGGCTATCGGTTTATAGAAGGCAACCGCGTTTCGTTCGACGCAACGGGCGCGCCCCTGCTCTCCACTACCGAAATCTTCAAGATTTCACCCCGCTTCATCAAGGAATACCTGCCGCAGACCATCGAGTTGGGACGCAGCTTCGTGCAACCCAAATACCAATCTTCGCGCAGCGGCATTTTCTCTCTCGACAATCTTTGGGACGGCTTGGGCGGCTTGGTGACGCTCAACGAAAGTTGGATGAAGTATTTCTTCGGCAAGGTGACCATGTATACCGCCTTCAATCCCGAAGCGCGCGACACTCTATTATATTATGTGTCGAAATACTACAAGGATCACGATAATTTAGTGGTGCCCATCAATCCGATTGTGCCCGTCACGCCCGAAGATAAATTGGAGGCGCTTTTCAAGGGCATGGAGCTGGAGGAAGCCTATCGCACCGCGGGAAAACGCATCCGTGAATTGGGTGAGAATATCCCGCCCCTGTTCAATTCGTATCTCAAACTCTCGCCCCTGATGCGCAGTTTCGGCACTTGTGTCAATCCGCATTTCGGAGGCGTGGAGGAAACGGGCATCTTAATCCGCGTGGACGAGGTGTATGAAACCAAAAAGGAAAGACATATTCCTCTCCGCCTGAGCGATGTGCAGAAGCCGAAGGAAAAACACGACTAAAACCGCATCCCATGCAGATCAAGAGTGCCGAATTCATCGCTTGTTGCACCGACTACCGCAAATGTCCCGAAGCGGTGCTTCCCGAATACGCTTTTGTGGGCAGGTCGAATGTGGGAAAATCGTCGCTCATCAACCGGCTCTGCGGGCAGAGCGCGCTCGCCAAAACCTCCTCCACTCCGGGAAAGACGCAGTGCATCGTGCATTTTGCGGTCAACAAGGAATGGTATATCGCCGACCTTCCCGGCTACGGCTACGCGCAGGTGGGCAAGCAACAACGCGACCAGTGGAAAACCATGACGCGCGACTATCTGCTCAAGCGCGAAAACCTTTTCTGTGTGTTCGTGCTGGTGGATTTGCGCATACCGCCGCAAAAGTCGGACTTTGAATTCCTGCGGTTCCTCGGAGAGAACGGCGTGCCTTTGTGCGTGGTGGGAACCAAGGCCGACAAGCTCAAGAAACTTCAACTCGAAAATTCGGTGCAGACCCTAAAGAACGCTTTGAGCGAAGAATGGGAGCCTCTGCCGCCGTTTATCGTTTCCTCCTCGCAAACGGGTTTGGGAACGGACGAAATTTTAGATTTTATCGAACAGGCCAACCGCCGACAAGCATAAGGCCTGAACAAAAACATATGCTGATGAAGAGAGAAAAACTTTTTTCGGAATTCGCACCTGTTTCCACCCAGGAATGGATGGAAGCCATTACCAAAGACCTCAAGGGCGCAGACTTCAACAAGAAGCTGGTTTGGCGCACCGCCGAAGGCTTTTCGGTGGAACCTTTCTACCGCGCCGACAATCTGGAAGGCTTGGATTTCCTGAACGAGAAGCCGGGTGAATTTCCTTTCGTTAGGGGAGGAAAGACGGAAAACAACGATTGGGAGGTGCGGCAGGATTTCCGCATCGACGACATAAACCGTTGCAACGCTTTGGCTCGCGAAGCCGCCGCCAAAGGTGCCGAATCGGTGGGTTTGAACTGCGCGAAGGTGGAGACCTTGGCGCAAATGGAAAGCTTGTTGCAGGGTATTGATGTATGCCGCACGGGCATTCATTTTCTGCAAAGCAAGAACTACGGAAAGACGCTCGACCTTTTCTTGCAGTATCTCAAGGCGCACGATATAAAAGGAGAGAATGTATACGGTTCGATTGATTTCGACCCGCTTGCCTACGCCTTGCTGCACGGCGAATTCTATCAATCCTTTTCCGCGAACATGGACGAGGCGGCGGAGCTTTTCAAGAAGTTCGCGCAGGCATTGCCCAAATTCCGTCTGTTGAATGTGGGCGCCCGCACGCTTCACGAGGCGGGTTGCTACAATGTGCGTGAAATAGGCCTTGCCCTTTCGTGGGGATGCGAATATCTGGCCGCCCTCACCGACCGCGGCGTGGACGTAGACACGGTGTGCGCCCGCATGGGGCTGCATATCGGAATAGGCTCCGACTACTTCATTCAAATTGCCAAGATGCGCACGGTGCGGCTCCTGTGGGCGCACATGGTTCACGGCTTCGCACCCAAGAATCCGCAAAGCGAAAAAGCTTTCGTGCACGCCGAATCTTCGTTGTGGAACCAATCGGTCTACGACCCCTACGTGAATATGTTGCGCAGCACCACCGAAACCATGAGTGCGGCTATCGGGGGCGCGGACTCAATTTGTGTGAACGACTTTTCGGACGCTTTCCGCGCCCCCGACGAATTCTCGGCGCGCATCGCCCGCAATCAGCAAATCATCCTTAAAGAGGAGTCGTTTTTCAACCGCATCATCGACCCCTCCGCCGGTTCGTATTATATAGAGAACCTCACCGCGAAAATGGCCGAAGAAGCGTGGAAACTGTTTTTGGAAGCCGAGGAGCAGGGCGGGTTCGCGGCCTGTGTGGAAAAGGGTTTTGTGCAGGAGCGTGTGGAAGCCGATGCCGCCAAACGCAACGAGGATTTGGCCAAGCGGAAGTTGGTGTTGACGGGTGTGAACCAATTCCCCAATCTCGGCGAGAAAGAGTTGGAAAATCTGCAAAAGGAAATATGCGCGGCCGGGGCTCCTGCAGGCAAGGCGTTTGCCGCCTTGCGGATGTATCGTGGAGCCGAGGCATTCGAGGCCTTGCGCTTGCAGACCGAAAAATTCGCCGCAGAACACAACGGAAAACGACCCAAGGTATTTTTGCTGACCTACGGAAACTTGGCCATGCGCAAGGCACGGGCGGGTTTCACCTCCAATTTCTTCGGTTGCCTCGGCTACGAAATCATCGACAATGCAGGTTTTGAAAACGGGGAACAAGGGGCGCAGGCGGCCTTGCAGAGCGGTGCCGAAATTACGGTGTTGTGCAGCAGCGATGAGGAATATGCCGATTTGGCCGCACAAGCCTGCCCTGTGCTGAAAGGCAAAACCTGCATTGTCTATGCAGGAGCCGCGGCCGATGAGGAGCCTTTCCGCGCCCTCGGGGTGGAATGCTTCATCCACGTGCGCAGCAATGTTTTGGAGACCTTGCAAAAATTTCAGAAAACTTTATTAAAATAGAAGACAGTTTCAAAGACCCGCTATAACCTATGACCCTATTTTCCCTGATACTCCTGTCGTTGGCCTTGTCGATAGACTGCTTTACGATATGTATGGTCTTCGGCATGCAACGCGCCGCCTTCCGGGCCAACCTGCGTGCGGAGGAGAAAGACCCCATGCCGCCCCTGTGGTGGAGCGCCGTCTTGCCGGGTCTTGTCTTCGCCCTCTTCCATATCCTGATGATTTTATTGGGATGGCTGTTGGGCTGGAGCATCAACGGTATCGTGGAGAAATTCGACCATTGGTTCGCTTTCGCCCTGCTCTGCGGCATCGGTTTCAAAACCATTATCGAAGCCTATAACAGCAAGGAAAAGGAATTGCAGGTGCACGCCATGTTTCATTGGAAATCCCTGCTGCTGTTGGGGCTCGCCGTGAGCATCGACGCCTTTGCCGTTGGGGTGAGCCTCGAGATGCTGAATGTGGGTTTGGTGAAGCTTTGCGCCAGCGTGGCCATTACGGTTCTCGTATGCAGCATAGCCGCGGTGTTCGCCGGATTTTTCCTGCAAAAACAACTCAGGAAACTATCTCTCAAAGCCGTCAACCTCATCGGGGGATTGGTGCTTATCGGTATCGGGGTACGCATTCTCATCGAGCATTTGCAAGGCTGATTATTATATTGAAGACTATGCCGCAGTTGAGCATCACCAAGATTTTCCGCTACGAAGCCGCCCATGCCCTCATGGGCTACGACGGGCTTTGCGCCAACATTCACGGGCATTCCTATCGCTTGGAGGTGACGGTTTGCCGCACGGATTTGGATGCCACGCCCGGCACGTCGATAGGCGCCGAGAACGAATCCGACCCCAAATGCGGCATGTTGATGGATTTCTCGGATTTGAAACGGCTCGTGAACGACACGATTGTAAATCCTTTCGACCACGCGTTGATTTTGAACGCCTCCATGCAGGCCAACCTGTTGGAATCGCTGCGCGCCTCGCATCAGAAAATCATCACCCTCCCCTTTCAACCCACCAGCGAAAACATGATTCTGTATTTCGCCTCCCGCCTCACTTCCTGTCTTCCCGCACCTTTCCGCCTCAAGAAACTCCGCCTCTACGAAACCGAATCCTCCTTTACCGATTGGGAGAATGACTGAATCGTGGAACCCGTGGCACGGCTGCCACAAGATTAGCGCGGGCTGCAAGCACTGCTATGTGTATCGGGAAGATGCCGCTTTCGGCACGGAAATTCCCTCCGACCAAGTGCGCAAGACCTCATCGTTCCGCCTGCCGCTCAAGAAAGACCGTCATAAGAATTTCAAATATCCTTCCGGAACCATGTTCGGGCTGTGCTTCACTTCCGATTTGCTCATTGAGGAAGCCGACCCTTGGCGCGAGGAAATCTGGGAAATCATCCGCCAACGCCGCGACTGCACGTTCTTTTTCTTTACCAAACGCATCGACCGCCTGGCCGCCTGCCTGCCCGCCGATTGGGGCGAGGGCTACGAACACGTGGCGGTGGGCTGCACGGTAGAGAACCAAGACCGCGCCGACTACCGTCTGCCCATATTCCTTTCCCTGCCGATACGCCACCGCCTGTTGATAGTCGCCCCCATGTTGGAACGTATCGACCTACGCCCCTACCTCAACCCGCAACACATCGAAGAAGTCTCGGCCAGCGGCGAATCGGGCAAATACGCCCGCACCTTGGATTACAACTGGATACTCGACCTCCGCGCCCAATGTATCGAAGCGCAGGTGCCGTTCTGTTTTCACCAAACCGGTTCCTATTTTCTCAAAGACGGCAAGACCTATCACATTCCCCGCGAAAAGCAAATCTCCCAAGCCCGCAAAGCCGGCATAGACACGCGCGAGCCGAGGCTATAGACTGTCCCCGTTTTTTTTGTATTTTCGCGCGCTTTTTAAAAACAAACTGTTATGTTGTTTCACGTTTATGGAGACTTGGCTATCTACAAATGGATTGCCATGTTCGCAGTCCTTGTAGGACTGATTCTTCTCAATGAATTCGCCCGAAAGACCAAATTCGGCGGAATCGTAACCTTCTTTGCCGTGCCCGTGCTGTTGACGGCCTATTTCGTGACGATTTACATCGCCGCCGCCTTGGGTGCCGACTGGGCGCTGCACAACCAGACCTATCTTTACATGAACGGCTGGTTCCACTACGCCAAACTGTATGCGGCGCTGACGGGCTGTATCGGCTTCATGATGATCAAGTACGGCTGGGGCATCGGCAAACAGAAATGGTTCAAGCCCTTCCCGTTTGTCATCGTGGCCATCAACATCCTTATCGCCGTGGCTTCCGATTTCGAAACGGCCTACAAGGGTTGGTACAGCTGGTTCCTCTCGCCCGAACAGGTATGGCTCTACGGCGGCTGGCACAACATCATGAACGGTGTGGCCGGTCTGCTCAACATCTTCTGTATGACCGCCTGGTGGAGCGTTTATTCCTCCAAGGACAAGACCGATATGTTGTGGCCCGATATGACGTGGGTGTATATTGTGGTTTATGATGTATGGAACTTCGCCTACACCTACAACTGTCTGCCCACCCACTCTTGGTTCTGCGGTATCGCGCTTCTGCTGGCTCCCACGATTGCGGCTGTATGCTGGAACCGGGGCGGCTGGATTCAGAACCGCGCCAATACGCTTGCCATCTGGTGTATGTTCGCACAGGTATTCCCGCTCTTCCAAGTCACCTTCCCCAACGGCCTCCAAGTTTACAAGTGGGCTACCCTTCCCACCCTCTATGCCGACGGCACGCTCAACGGCATTGTGGAAGGCGGCAGCGTCAACGCCAATCCTACGGCCATGACCGTTGTCAGCGCCCTCGCCTTGGTGTTGAACGCCGTTGCCCTCGGCTACATCATCTGCGTATCGAAGAAACGTCACATCAACCCCTACAAGCAAGACGTATTCGTTAACCAGAAATACTACAAAGACGCCGCCGCGCGCATCGACGCCTAAGCGCCTGTCTTTGGTATGATATAGAAGCGGGTGGACTTTTCGTCTGCCCGCTTTTTTTATGGAACAAGAAAACTTTAACTTGTCCTGCACTTGTCCT
>CAMWQD010000002.1 GCA_947176325.1 uncultured Bacteroidales bacterium
CCCAAGGCTGCCGCCAAGAAGACCGTAGCCAAGAAGGCTGCTCCCAAGGCTGCCGCCAAGAAGACCGTAGCCAAGAAGGCTGCTCCCAAGGCTGCCGCCAAGAAGACCGTAGCCAAGAAGGCTGCTCCCAAGGCTGCCGCCAAGAAAACCGTAGCCAAGAAGGCTGTGGCTAAGAAGGCCGCTCCCAAGGCTAAGAAAGCTGTTGCCAAGAAGTAATGGTGGAAACCAAAACAAGCAACAAAAAAAAGTCTGCGGCTCGCAATATTGCGAGCCGCAACTTTACTATTGTGTCTGAAGCAACCGCCAAAGACCTGGGATTGCTTGCGGAAGAGTACCAAAAAATCAAACAGATTCTGGGGCGCAACCCCAATTTTACCGAATTGAGTGTTTATTCGGTGATGTGGAGCGAACACGCTTCGTATAAGAATTCCATAAAATGGCTTAAAACGCTTCCTCACGAGGGAAAGCGGATATTGGCGGGGCCGGGAGAAGAAAATGCCGGCATGGTGGACGTGGGCGACGGTTATGCCTGCGTATTCAAGATAGAATCTCACAATCACCCTTGCGCGGTGGAGCCTTTTCAAGGGGCGGCCACAGGCGTGGGGGGAATCAATCGCGATATATTCACAATGGGAGCGCGCCCTATCGCGCAACTCAACTCGCTTCGTTTCGGAAATCTCGACAACGAACACGTCCGGCACCTGATGAAAGAAACGGTGCGCGGCATCGCTCACTACGGAAACTGTTTCGGGGTTCCGGTGGTGGCCGGTGAAGTGGGTTTCGACAACTGCTACAACGGAAATCCTTTGGTAAACGCCATGTCGGTGGGCATCATGCGTAAGGAAGATTTGATTTCGGCGGTAGCCAAAGGCAAAGGAAATCCCGTGTTTATCGTAGGTTCGGCCACGGGAAAGGACGGCATTCACGGCGCCACCTTCGCCTCGGCCAATCTCACCGAACATTCTTCCTCCGACCTTCCCTCCGTGCAGGTGGGCGATCCGTTTCAGGAAAAACTTCTCATGGAGGCTTCCTTGGAACTTGCGGGCAGCAAGGCTATCGTGGGCATGCAGGACATGGGCGCGGCGGGCATCATCTGCTCCACTTCCGAAATGAGCGCGAAAGGCGGTTGCGGCATGAAAATAGATTTGGATAAGGTTCCTTTGCGCCAAAAGGATATGGAGGCTTGGGAAATCCTGTTGTCCGAATCGCAGGAAAGAATGTTGGTGGTGGTGAAGAAGGGCAAGGAAAAGGAAGTGAAAGCCGTTTTCGACAAATGGGATTTGTGTTGCGAGAAGATAGGCGAGGTGATAGACGAAGACCGCTTGCTGTTTTATCGCGGGGGTGAGTTGGCGGCCGATGTGCCGGCTTCTTCGTTGGTGTTGGGCTACGGAGCGCCCGTTTACGACAGAAAATACAAGGAGCATAAGAGTTTCGCCAAGTGCAACCGTTTCGATATACATACCGTAAAGGATGTGGATTTTGCCGAGGCGGTGAAGGTGACGAAATTTCTCTGCGCCTGCCCGGACATTGCGTCCAAGCGTTGGATTTACGAGCAATACGATTCTATGGTGGGTGCCAAAACCATAACCACAAACAAGCCTTGTGATGCCGGAGTGGTGAACTTGCCGGGCACCGACAACGCTTTGGCCGTTACCGTCGATGGCAATTCCCGCTATGTATATGCCAACCCCTTGGTGGGTGCGGAGATTGCGGTTGCCGAAGCGTCGCGCAATATCGTATGTTCGGGCGGCCAACCGCTTGCCGTCACCGACTGCCTCAATTTCGGCAATCCCTACAATCCCGAGGTATATTGGCAATTCGTGAATGCGGTGAAGGGTATGGGTGTTGCCTGTCATAAATTTCAGACTCCTGTAACGGGCGGAAACGTAAGCTTCTACAATCAGTATAGCGAAAGCGGAAAAGAAGAGGCGGTTTATCCCACCCCCGTGGTGGGTATGGTGGGGGTGATGAAAAAGAAACACCTCACAGGTATTGGGTTCGAAAAGAAAGGCGACTCGATTTATTTGTTGGGCTCCCCGCGCGAAGACATAAACTGCTCGCAATACCTCTATCATTATAAAGGTGTGAAATTTTCGCCGGCACCGCACTTCGATTTGGACGAAGAATACAACCTGCAACGGAGCGTTTCGGATTTGATAGAGGCCCGATTGCTCAATTCGGCGCACGACGTGTCGGACGGCGGGCTCATGATAACCCTTTTGGAAAGCGCTATGGTGCGGAACTTAGGGTTCGACATCATGGTCGACGACTCTTTCCGTTTAGACTCCTACCTGTTCGGCGAAAGCCAAAGCCGGGTGGTGGTGTCGATAGATCCGGCCGTGGATCTTGAATTTGAAGAGTTGATGATGAATAACGGAATCCCGATGGTGTATCTGGGAAGTGTCACCTCCGGAAAAATCAAGGTGGACGATTACGATTTCGGAGTGATAGGGGATTATGGGAAAATTTACGATACGGCCATCGAAAGCAAAGTGGAGTAAACGATTATGAAACTCTCGAAACAGATATTATTTGGCCTTTTTTCGACAGTCTGCCTGCTTATGCTCGCAGGGTGTTCCACCTCGAAGAACACCTTTCTGTCGCGCAACTATCATAACCTCACCGCCTACTATAATATCTATTGGAACGGCCTGCAGTCGCGCATAGAGGCCGACGAGATACTCAAAGACCGTTCCGCCGACAACTATTTCGGCGTGATACCCGTATTCAAATACGGAAGCGTGGAAGACACCGCGATGATTTCCACGCAAACGGCGCGCATGATAGAAAAGGCGGTGAAAGTTATCAAGAAACACTCCATTTCCATTCGCGGCAAAGAATACGTCAAGACCGTCGATAACGCATACCTTTTGATGGGGCAGGGTTTCTTCTATCAGAAGCAATACTCGAAGGCGCGCACGGTGTTCAACTTCGTGCTGTCGGAATTCGCCGCCAATCCCGAACACTACGAGGCGATGTTGTGGATTGCCCGCACCTATATATTGGAAGAAGATTTCAGCATGGCCTATTCGTTCCTCAGCCAAGTGGACGCGCAGAACGAAAACAATCTGATGAAGCAGACCTACCGCGATTTGCCTTTGGTGCAGGCCGAATATCTGCTTCAACAGGAAAAATATATAGAGGCGGTGCCCTATCTGCAAACGGGCATCGAGCGTTGCAGGAACCGCGACCTCAAGGCACGTCTTTACTTTATTCTCGGACAGATAGCCCAACGCAACGAAGACAACACGCAGGCCTACGAATATTATAGATCTTGCCTCAAGCTGAATCCTCCTTTGGACTTGGTGTTCAACGCCCGTCTGAACATGGCTTTGTGTTCGGATATCAATGCGGGCAGCCGCGATATTCTGAAAGGTTTGCGGAAGATGTTGAAAGACCCCAAGAACAATGCGTATTTCGGGAGAATCTATTATGTGATGGGTGAAATCACCTTCCGCCACGGAGACGACGAGGAGGCGGTGAAATATATGGAGCAGTCGATAGCCGCCAGTCAGAACGACCCAGAACGCACCTTGATGGCGGCGCGTAGGTTGTCTTCGTATTTTTATGATAACAAGCAATATATAAGGTCGCAAAAATATTATGAAATCGCTTCGAAAGTGGTTGATTATGACGATCCCGAATATTATATTATTATAAGCAGGGCAGAAAATCTCGCCGGCCTTACCCGTTATTACGGGCAAATGGTGGAGGCCGATACGTTGCGGCAGGTGGGTATGATGGGCAGGAAAGACCAGTATAAATATGCCGAGGCGAAGGCGCGGCGGTATGTGCAGCAGCAGGAGGAAGCCCGCAAGGCCAAGAAAGAGGCCGTTGGCCCCTCGCTCACGCAGTCGAACTGGTATTTTTACAACGAACAGACCAAGAACGCGGGTTTGTCGGAATTTATGAAGAAGTGGGGCAGGCGGGAATTGGAAGACCTTTGGTTTCTTTCGTCCAAACCGGCTATGGCGGCCTTGCGTCCTGTGGGCGGGAATACAGATGAAATGGGGCTCGACGAGGAAGAGGCCGCGCCCAAGATTCTCACTCCGGCGGATCCCGAATACTATCTGGCGCAGCTGCCCGTTACGGAGGCCGACTATCGGAAACTCGACTCTATCATCGAGCCCGCTTTCTATCACATCGGGGTGATTTATTGCGACCGTTTGGGCGAGAACAGCGAGGGTGAGCCTTATTTGGTGCGCTTGGTGCGCGAATATCCTTCGTCTCCCTATGTTCCCAGCGCCTGCGAATTGCTTTGCAAGGTCTATCGGCAGGGTGGAGACATGGCCTCGTTCCGCAAATATGCGGATGTTTTGGCGCAGCGGTTTGCGGGGAGCGAGCAAGACCAAAGGGTGAACAACCCCAACTACTACCGCGATTTGGAGGCGAATGCCAAGAAGGTGGAGCAACTCTACGGCGAGGCCTACGGGAAGTTTGCGAACAACGATTTCCGAGGGGTTTTGGATATTGTTTCGCGGGTGGAGAAGGAATATCCCGTCAATAATTTCCGCGAGCAGTTCCTCTATCTTAAAATCATCGCCACCGCGCATGTGTATACCTACGAAAAGATGTTGCCCTTGACGCGTTCATTCATCACATCCTATCCCGAAAGCGCTTTGGTGGAGAGGGTTCGTGCCGCCGAGAAAAAGGCACGCGAGGATATGTCCAATCGGATATATTCGGCCGAAAGCGACCCGGTGAAGGAGGTGAAACCCGCCGAAACCGCAGGCGAACAGAAGCCCGCCGACAGTGTTGCAACCCCGCCTAAGGAAAAAGGATACGAAAAGGGCGAGAAGAACGAGCCGCACTCGGTGCTGGTGATATGCGAGCAACAGGAGCGCGAACCGACGGTAATGGTGTTGCGTGTGAAAGGTTTCAACGACAAATATTATTCCGACGGAAACTTGCGGGAAACGATTGTGGTGGGTGCGACGAACAAAAACCGTTATGCGGTGGTGATTTCGTCTTTCCCCGATATGCGGGAGGCAAGCAAATACAGACGGATGATTTTGGACAACGACTATGTGTTCGGCAACATAGAGAAGAAAAACGTGATTGAGATAAACGACCGCAATCTCAACACGCTTAAGGAAACCAAGGGCATCGCGCTCTACGAACAATTCTATCAAAAGGAAGTAATGCAAAAGTAGAAGGAGCTATGCAGGACGAAAAAAAATTGTTTTTGTTGGATGCGATGGCTCTGATTTATCGCGCCTATTTTGCCTTGAACAAAAATCCGCGTATCACTTCCACCGGCATCAACACTTCGGCTTTTCTGGGCTTTGCCAACACGCTCTTGGAGCTGTTGCGCAAGGAAAAACCCACCCATATCGGTGTGGCTTTCGACACTATGGCGCCCACCGCGCGGCACTTGGAATATACCGAATACAAGGCCAACCGCGAGAAAATGCCCGAAGACATAGGTATCGCCATTCCGTATATCCAGCGCCTGCTGGAGTCTTTGCGTATTCCGGTTCTATATGCGGAGGGTTACGAGGCCGACGATGTCATCGGCACGCTGAGCAAGAAAGCCGAGAAAGAGGGTTTTACCGTCTATATGGTGACACCCGACAAGGATTTCGGACAGTTGGTGAGCGACAAGGTTTTTATGTATAAACCCGCACACGGTGGCAATGGCGTGGAAATTCTCGGCCCTGCGGAAGTATGCGCCAAGTTCGGTATCGAGAATCCTTTGCAGGTGATAGATATGCTTGGGTTGTGGGGCGATGCGGCCGACAATATTCCCGGTATTCCGGGGGTGGGGGAGGTAACGGCCCGCAAGCTTTTGGCGCAGTTCGGCTCGGTGGAAAATCTTTTGGAGAGGAGTGATGAAATTGCCAACGAGAAGTTGCGGGAAAAGGTGAAGCAGAACGAGGGGCAGGCCCGTGAATCGAAGATGTTGGCCACCATTCTGCTGGATGCGCCTGTGGAATTCAACGAAGAGGAATTGCAGCTGAGACAACCCGATATAGAAAAGGTGACTGCGCTTTTGGACGAGTTGGAGATGCGTACTCTCAGCGTCCGTTTGCTTTCGTATTATGCGGGTTTGAAGTCGGCTGCTGCCTCTGTGGAGGACACACCTTCGCTGTCTGTGGAAGTTTCTGCCCCGTCCGTTCCGCAAACGGTAGAGGTTGTTGCGCCTGCCGTGACGCGCACCCCCCTGTGCACCGAAAAAGAAGTGGAAAAGGCCGTGGTGTGGAAAACCGCCGACGACTTGCGGAAAGGTTTGTCGCAACTCCGGCAAACGGGCGCTCCCGTGGCTTTCTACCTGCATCCCATCACCGCTTCGTCCATTCGGAAATCGGGTGTGGACGCTTTGTTTTTCGCGCAAACGGAGGGCTCTCACAATACCTATATCTATATTCCCGCCGATTCCACACATTTTTCCGCCGAAGAAAGACAAGCCTTGGAAGAACTTTTCCAATGCCCCTTGCTCTGCTACGATTTGAAAAACCTCCTGCACCTTTTTGTCAATATGGGAATGGAAAGTGTGTTGGAACGCGATTTTCCGGCTTTTGACGTGATGCTGGCGCATTATTTGGCCGACCCTGAAACCGGACACGACCTTTCCCGTTTGGTGCAGAACTATTTACCATACACCTATGCCGAAGATACTTCGGGAAAGGATTTGTTCTCAACAGCCGACTTTTCTTTCGGCTTGCAGAATGTAAAGGCCTGTCTGTTGCTCGAAAAGACGTTGCGTCCGCTTTTGGAAGAAGTAGGTGCGGAAGATTTATTTGTGAAGGTGGAAGTGCCTCTCGCTTCCGTGCTTTGCCGCATGGAGCGCATCGGTGTAAGGCTCGACACCGCCCGTCTGGCCGCCTACGGCAAGGAATTGGCCGAGCAGATAAAGCAGGTGGAAAGCGAGATTTACGAGGCCGCCGGCGAAAAATTCAATATCGCTTCTCCCAAGCAGCTGGGCGAAATTCTCTACGAAAAACTCCAGATAACCGAGAAGCCCAAACATACCAAGACCAAGCAATACAGCACGGCGGAAGATATTTTGCAGAAACTTTCGCACAAGCACCCCATTGTGGAAAAAGTGTTGCGCTACCGCAGCCTCACCAAACTCAAATCCACCTATGTGGATGCGTTGCCGCAACTGATAGACGCGCAGACGGGTCGGATTCATACAACCTACAATCAAGCCGTTACCGCCACGGGAAGGCTCAGTTCGCAAAACCCCAACTTGCAGAATATTCCCATACGCACCGAAATGGGCAAGGAAATCCGCCGTTGTTTCGTGGCGGGCTCTGCCGAAAATCAATTGTTGGCTTCCGACTATTCGCAGATAGAGTTGCGCATTATTGCTCATTTGAGTGGAGACGAAGTGATGTTGCGCGATTTCTCGCAACATAAGGATGTGCATACCGCCACGGCTTCCAATGTGTTTGGCGTGAAACCCGAAGAGGTTACTTCCGAAATGCGGCGCAAGGCCAAGACGGTGAATTTCGGCATCATCTACGGTATCTCGGCTTTCGGTCTGGCCGACCGTTTGCAGATTCCGCGCAAGGAAGCCGCCGACCTTATCGAACGCTATTATGCCAACTACCCGGCATTGCGGCAGTATATGGAAAAGGTGGTGAACGAGGCCAAGGAGAAAGGATATGTGGAGACCATGCTTCGCCGCCGCCGTTACCTGCAAGATATCAATTCGGGCAACGCCGTGGTGCGTGCCTATGCCGAGCGCAATGCCGTCAACGCGCCTGTGCAGGGTTCGAGCGCCGATATGATAAAGGTGGCGATGATTGCGATAGACCGCAGGATGCGTCGGGAAAATTTAAAGGCCAAGATGATTCTTCAGGTGCACGACGAACTTGTGTTCGATGTGCCGCAGAACGAGTTGCCCGCCATGAAAGCGTTGGTGGAGGAAGAAATGAAAAACGCCCTGCCCATGCGTGTTCCGGTGGAAGTGGAACAGAACGCCGCCGACAACTGGCTGGACGCCCATTAGAATTTAAAAATACAAGATACGATGAGCTTTTTTTCGTACATGAAGACCGGTAATTTCTGGAAGCAGATTTTGCTGATGTTGATAATCGTGGTGATTTTGATAGGGGCTTCGCTCTTGTCGCTCAATATCTTCACCCACCACGGAAGAGAAATCAAGGTGGCCGACATTTGCGGTTTCAAGGTGGAGCAGTTGCAGCCCTATACCGAAGAATTCGGCTTCCGTTTCGTGGTGCGCGATTCGATTTACCAACCCAACGTGGAACCCGGCACCATTCTGTTGCAATCGCCGCTTCCCGGTTCGATTGTAAAGCGGAAAAGAACGTTTTATGTGGTGGTGGCCGCTTCGCAGCCTTCCGCCGAACAAATGCCCAACCTTATCGACCTCTCGCAACGTCAGGCCGAGGCTTTGCTCGAAACCTACGGACTGAAAGTGGGGCGGGTGACTTCGGTGGATTGGGTGGTGAAAGGCTCGGTGGTGCGTCAACTCTACGGGGGCGCGGAAATTGCGCCGGGGAGCTCCATCCGCAAAGGTTCGGTGATAGATTTGGAAGTGGGTAACGGAAAAGCCAAATGGAAAAATCCGAAGGATACCATTGGCATGGCTTTGCAGGACAGTGTTTTGCAAGAAGACCTTTTCGACGAAGACTTTCAAAATGAAATGAGCGATGAGGATTAAAAAAAGCATCTATACCGCGGCTTTCGTGCTTCTTTCGGGTTTGATTTCGGGAGGGGTTCACGCGCAGGAGCCGAGGGGAGAAAGTCTGCGCCCCCTGTTGGAAAACGCCGCTCTGCAAGGCGCATCCGATAGACAGGAGCCCGCCCGTCCGCAGCGTGCGTTTCGTCCGAAAGCCGCGGGAAATCCTGCAAAAGCAGGCGAAACCAAACGGCTCACCCTACCTTTCTTCGAAGACTTTTCTCAAGACGGCCCCTATCCCTCGCCCGAGCGTTGGGCAGACAAAACGGTTTTTGTCAACAATACGTTTCCTCTCTACCCGCCCACCTATGGGGTGGCCACTTTCGACGGTCTGGACGCCGAGGGAAAGATTTATTCGCAAGCCCGCGCGGGAGCCTCGTTTTGGGCGGATACCCTCACCGTGCTTCCGCTTCGTTTGGATTCCATTTTCGACCCGGAACCCCGCGCCCTCACGCCCGCCGATTCGGTGTACATCAGTTTTTGGTATCAACCCGGGGGCGGTTTGGGAGCAACTTCTACGAATACCTGCAGGGGCACCGCCCCCACATCGAGCGATGTATTGAACCTCGAGTTCTTCACGCCCATAGATTCGTCGTGGTTCATCGCCTGGTCGAGTCAAGGCATGGATATGGAGACTTTCTGCCCGAATTGGGACAGCGACACCGTGCCGGTGCAGGACAAACAATACTTCCGCCAAGTTATGGTGCCCGTTACCTCTATCGGGCATTTTCACAAGGATTTCCGATTTCGTTTCCGCAGCCGGTCTACGATAGACGCCAACGAACAGTCTACCGGCGGACAGTGGCATATCGACTATATCTATATCAACGCCAACCGAAGCCGGAACGAAACCTGTGTTTCGGATGTGGCCTTCGCCGGCGTGAGCCCGTCCTTGCTCAAGGACTATTCGCAGGTTCCCCGCCGGCAGTTCACGCCCTCCATGCTGCGACAGAATCTCGATGTGCGTTTCGCCAATTTCGGCGAACAACTGCTCAGCTGCCACTATCAATACGAATTGCTGGATGCCGAGGGCTCGCAACTGTCCCTTTATCCCGCCGACGAACCTCTTACCTTCCAGCTTTTTCCCTTCTTTTCCGACGGCTACCGAACCTCTCCCGAAATTTCATCCGCTCCCTTGCGTTACGCTTTCGACGACTTGCAGGAAAGCTATACCCTGCGGCATATCCTTTCGTCGGGCATTCACAACACTTACAGTGCCGTGAACGACACCATCACCCTGCAACAGTTTTTCGGAAACGAATTCGCCTACGACGACGGCAGCGCCGAAGCGGGCTGGGGGCTCAACTACGCGCAGGGAACTTTCGCCTATGCTTTCGAACTTACCCAACCCGACACCCTCACGGCGGTGAAAATCTTTTTCAACCGTTCATTCGGCAACGAAAATATAGTGCCGTTCAACTTGGTGGTATGGAATGCGGGCACCACCGACACCGCGCCCGGCGAAATCCTCTACAAGAAAGAGAATCTGAAAGTGAAAGTCGAATCGGGCATCAACAGGTTCGTGCACTATGCCTTGGATACAAATCTGATGCTTCCGGCCGGAAAATTCCATATCGGCATCGAGCAAACTTCCGATGCTTTCCTCAATATCGGTTTCGACAAGAATTCCGATTTGCAGGGAAAGATACTTTACTCGTATTACGACCCCATACAACATACATGGTCTTGGTACACAAGCCTCTATACGGGAGCGTTGATGATGCGTCCCGTTTTCGGAGCCGAGGGGGCGGGAGAACCGACCACGGCCAACGAAAAACGCACGGCTTGTGGAAAGATCCGCGTGCAGCCCAACCCGGTGCACAACGGAACGCTCCATGTGGAATTGCCGGAAAATCTTTCTTCCCAAACCGTTCCGACGGTGCGGATTTTTGATATGCGGGGCAGGGAAGTTTATCGTGAAAAATATCAGGAAACCCTCTCGGTGGGCGGTCTCGGTGCGGGCGTGTATGTTCTTCGCCTTACGCAAGAAAACCGTGTGATAGGTTTCACCAAAATCGTAGTATTGTGAAAGCGGATGATATAGAATTGCAAGACGAGGAATTGCAAGACGACGAAACACAGGAGCTGTACGAACATTTCCGTTTTGAGGCCGACCCCGGCCAGGCCCCGCTCCGTTTGGATAAATTCTTGGTGGACAGGCTTTCCGGAACAGCGCGCAACCGCATTCAGAACGCCGCCAAAGCGGGCAATATCTTAGTGAACGGCAAGAGCGAAAAGCCCAACTACAAGGTAAAGCCCGGCGATGTCGTGAGTCTTGTGTTGCCCAATCCTCCCCAACATATAGACTTGGCTCCCGAAAACATCCCTCTCGATATCGTGTATGAAGACGACGAGGTGATTGTGATAAACAAAGCCCCCGGCATGGTGGTTCACCCCGGTTTCGGCAACTTCACGGGCACTTTGGTAAATGCGCTGATGTATCATCTTAAAGGAGAGAAACCGTTTTTGGTACATCGTATCGACAAAGACACTTCGGGTCTGTTGCTGGCCGCCAAAACCGAACAGGCGCAGACCTTTCTCGCCAAGCAGTTCTTCGACCACACCACCGAGCGCAAGTATCAGGCCTTGGTGTGGGGGAATTTTGAAGAAGACGAAGGCACGGTGACGGGCAACATCGCCCGCAGTGTGCAAGACCGCAAGGTAATGGCCGTCTTTCCCGACGCGAGCAAGGGCAAACATGCCGTCACCCACTACAAGGTGGTGGAACGTTTCGGCTATGTGAGTTTGATTGAATGTGTGCTCGAGACGGGGCGCACGCATCAAATCCGCTGCCATATGCGCTATATCAAGCATCCTCTTTTCAACGATGCCACTTATGGAGGCGACAAGATTCTGAAAGGCACCACCTTCACCAAATACAAGCAATTCGTGGAAAATTGTTTCGAACTTCTGCCGAGACAGGCCTTGCATGCCGCCACCTTAGGCTTCACGCATCCCGCCACAGGAAAACGTCTGCGTTTTGAAAGCGCCTTGCCGCAGGATATGGAACAGGTGCTCGAAAAATGGCGTGTTTACAGCAGAAACCGTGAATATCAGGCCGAGCCCGAGGCACTCACGCCCAAAGAACAGCGCGAAAGGGAGAAACTTCTCAATATCAAGAAATAATGGAAGACAGATTTATCGAATATAAAGGCCACAAAGTGCATTACGGGGTGGCGGGAAACGCTGTGGAAGACAAGCCCGTGGTGCTGTTGCATGGTTTTACCGAGGCGATTTTCGTGTGGGAACGGTTGAGCCGATGCCTCTCGCAAAGAGGTTTTTACGCGGTGGCAATCGACCTTGCGGGACACGGTCAGACCGAGATGTTTGCGCACAGCCACACCATGGAACTGCAAGCCGAAATCGTGCAGGCGGTGATGCAGGCCGAGAAGATAGAGAAAGCCGTAATGATAGGGCATTCCATGGGCGGTTACGTGGCCGCCGCATTCGCCTGTCTTTATCCGCGGCAGGTGGCGGGAGTCGGTTTCTTTCACAGCAATCCTGGCGCCGATACCGAGGCGGGACGGGAAAACCGCCGTCGCACCCTCACGCTTCTGGAAGCGGGGCACACCTCGTTCATGAATCAATTCACCGCCGACCTCTTCGCGCCCGATACGGCGCAGAATTATCCCGACGCGGTGGCGGCTCTGCAAGCTTCTTCCAAGAATATGGGCGCCGAAGCTATCGCCGCCGCCCAACGCGGCATGCTGGAGCGCCCGTCCCGCCTCGCCGTCTACGACCTCCCCGTGCCCTTCCTCTTCATCATAGGCAAACAAGATTCCAAGGCCGACATTCCCAAACTTATGGCACAGAGCCTCTTGCCGCAACAAGCCTACGTACAGACGCTTCCCTGCGGCCACATGGGCATGTACGAATGCCCCCTGCAGACCGAAACCATGGTCTGCGAGTTTGCAAGCGTGTGCTTTTTTTCGTAACTTTACGGGTTTTGCGATAGAAGCATAAATAAACCCGTAAATATGAGCTTGGATCATAAACTTTTTAACGGAAAGACTTTGGCTATCCTTTCCGGAGGCGGCGATACGCCGGCCATCAACTCAAGTATCGAGGCAGTGCGCAACCGCGCGTCTATCTTGGGATATAGGGTATACGGCATCCGTCAAGGCTGGAAAGGCCTTTTGGGTGACGGACAGGTGGTGGATCTCACTTGCCAGCCCTACAACGGTTTGTATGGCGGCACGGCTTTGAATTCGAGCCGTACCAATCCTTTTTCATCCAAGGCGGGTGAAGACCGTGTGCAACAGATTCTTCGCAATTTGGAACGCTATAAAATTGACGTTCTTGTAACTATCGGCGGCGACGACACCAACGGCGCGGCCAAGAAGCTCTACGAAACGCAGGGCATTCCCGTTATCGGATTCCCTAAAACCATAGACAACGACTTGCGCACCCGCACCATGCACAGCTGCGGCGGCAAGGAAATCGAAGCCGTGGTTTGCCCCGGGTTCCCCACAGCCGCCCGCACGGTGGCCCGTCTGACGGGTATGTTGCGCACCACCACCGAATCGCACAACCGCGTTATGGTGATGGAGGTGATGGGGCGCGATGCCGGTTGGCTCACCGCCACGGCCGCCCACGGAGGCGCCGATATGGTTTTGGTGCCCGAATGCCCCATGACCAAAGAACGTCAGGAATACTTCTACGAGAGAGTGAAGGAACTTTATATGCGCAATCCCAAACGCTGTCTGGTGATAGCCGTGGCCGAAGGGGTGCGCTGGTATGACGAGAATACGGGAAAGACCGATGTGGTCTATGCAAGTTCCGAAACCGACGAATACGGACACGCCCGTTTGGGCGGTATCAGCGGGGTGATTGCCCACGAAGTGAGCAAGCGCCTCGGCTTAGATGCCCGCGCCCAAATCAGCGGCTACTATGCACGCTCGGGCGAATGTCGCGAATACGACCGCCGTCTCACGGCCACCCTCGGCGACAAGGTGGTGGATCTGCTCCTCCGCGAAGACTACGGCCAAATGCCCGTGCTCAATAAAGTGGCTTGCTACAACGAATTGGAAGAATTCAACACCTCTTCCATCGACATGGGGTCTATCGGAAACAAACCCTTGTCCGACAGCTACTACGACAGCAATATGTTCCATGTCACCGACGCTTACCGCGATTTCCTCAACCATATCATGGAACCCATGCACTTTATGAAATTCGACTACGATTTTCCGGTGGTTTTGCCGAAATAACCGTTGCCGACAAACACGAAAAATTAGATTTGAAGAAAAACACAAAAGCGATATGAAATCTTTATTCATCTCATTGGCCGTTGCCGCCGCCGCTTTGTTGGTTGCGCCTGTGGCACAGGCACAGGTGACAGGCCCGGTGGGCGATCCATTCGCCAATATCGCCGCGCCCGAAGAACCCGATTCGGTCATCAAGGCGAGCACTATCGATGAGCAGTTGGAAAAGAAGGCCTACAATGCCGGTGTAACCTTAATGGAACAAGGGGATTTGGATGCCGCCTTGGAGCAATTCGACGAGGCCATCCGTCTTTATCCGGAATACGCCGAAGCCTACACCAACAAAGGCTCTATCCGTTGGCGTCAAGGCGAGTATGCGCAGGCTATCGAGGATTTTAACAATTCAATCGCCATAAGTCCTTCGGCGGATGCCTATTTCGGTTTGGGACAGTGCTATTATCAGCAGAATCAGCACGATAATGCCATTGCAGCCTATACCGATGCGTTGCGTCTCGACAAGGATTATTCGCATGCGGCCTACTACCGCGGCGGGTTGTATTTCGAGAAGGGGGAATACGAAAAGGCTATCGCCGACTACGACCAAGCCATTCGCGCCGACTCCAAATATGCCTATGCCTACAACGACCGCGCCAGCGCCAAGCGGCAGTTGGGAAAATTCGAAGAAGCGGCCAAGGATTATGCGCAGGCCTGCAAAATCGAACCCAAGAGTGTTTTTATGCGCAACAACTGGGGCAGTGCCTTGCGTCGCGGCGGGGATTATGAAGAGGCGGTGAAGGTTTATACGCAGTCGCTCGCCTTGGATTCCAAGAATCACCGCACCTACAATCTGCGGGGATTGGCCTACTACGAAATGGGGCAATATGAAAAGGCTATCGAGGACTTCGATTCCTGTCTCATCCTCAATCCGAATTACGCCTATGGCTACTTGAACAGAGGTTGTGCATACTACAAGCTTTTCGAGTATGCCAAAGCCTTGCAGGACGGCAACCGTGCGGTGGAGATGATGCCCAAGAATCCCGCAGCCTATCTCAATCGCGGCAACTTCCGGGAGATGACCCGCGATGCGCAGGGGGCTTGTGAGGATTGGAAGAAAGCCGGTGAAATGGGCAACAAGAATGCCCGTCGCTATAATGAAAATCAGTGTGGTTCGGTAAAATAGGAAGAATAATGAGAACGCGTAGATATATTTTAGGATTTTTTGCATTCCTTCTTTTCGCTACCGCTTCGGTGCAGGCGCAGCAAGCGCAGGACAGCACGGCGGCCAAGCCGGCGAAAAAGAGCCTTTTTGCGGCAAAGGCCGCCGATACGATGCCGACGGTTGTTGTCCCTCCCGTCAAGATTTTGGAGGACAATTTCGGATTGATTCCCGAAAAAGTGAAGCCCAATCCCGACAATAAGCCGGAAAAGGAACCGAGCAAACCGTGGGCTTTGAGTGAGAAACAGAAAGCCTATGCGCAGCAAGGCACGGCTTTCGACAAGAACGGCGGCAGCGGCAAGGAATTCAAGGCCGCCACGCGCAACTTCAAGACCGCTACAAAGCTCTTCGAACAGAAACGCCGTGTAGAGGCGCTTCCTCTGTTGCTGGAAGCCTATAATGTAAACAGCAACAACCTTCTTTTGAACGTGATGCTGGGGCATTGCATGGTGGCTTCGGTCAACACCCGTTTCGAGGGCGAACCTTATGTGCGCAAGGCTTTGGAGATAGATCCGAACAACTATGAGGCCCGCTACGATTTGGCGCGTATTTATGTATCGCGCTACGAATTGGATTCGGCCATTATGCTTTTTGAGCAATGTCTCAACTTGCCCGATCTCGACACTTCCGCGAGACTTCGTTGCGAACGGCGCATCCGCGAATGTAGATATGCCAAGGCGAAAATGAAGAAGCCCTTGCGTGTGTTTGTAGACAACTTGGGTTCCACGCTCAACTCCATTTATCCCGATTATTCGCCTATCGTTTCGGCCGATGAGGAACAGATTTACTTCACTTCCTTGCGTCCGGGATCTGTAATCGACGACCTTGACCCCTACACGGGCATGGCGTTCGAAGACGTCTATCTGGCCAAGAGGATGCCCGAAACGGACAGCATGTGGATGGTGGAGAATTTGGGCGAACCCATCAACACGCGTTATCACGATGCATCTTCGGGAATTTCGCCCGACGAGAGTACGTTGTATATTTATAGAGGTACGAGTAGCGAGGGTGATATCTTTACCGCGCATTTCGATCAGGAAGGTTGGCAGAAACCCAAGCGTCAGGAAGAAGGAAAGGAAGCCAGTGGAAAGAAATCCCACGAGCAGAACATCGCCTATACTTTCGACGGACGCACGGCTTATTTCGTCAGCAACCGTGCGGGTGGATACGGAGGATTGGATATATGGGTGATGCATAAAGACAATAATGATGTTTGGCAGGAACCCATTAACTTGGGGCCTCAGGTAAATACCGCCTATGATGAAATTTCGGTGTTCGCCGTACCCGACGGCAATACGATTTTCTTCTCGTCGAACGGCCATTTGGGAATGGGCGGTTTCGATATCTTCACCTCCCGTCGGGAAGGAAACGACACCACATGGACATATCCCTCCAATTTGGGATGGCCTATCAATACGGTGGAAGACGATGCTTTCTACCGCCGTTCGCTGAGCGGCAAGACCGCCTACTATGCTTCGCAACGTATGCAAGAAGGTTTCGGTGGTTACGACATCTATAAAATCACCTATATGGGTGAGGAAAAAGGTGTGGTGACGCAAGGCGAAGACCAGCTTTTGGCCTATATCGCCAAACCCGTGAGCGAATCGGTTTCGGAAGAGGCGGTGGAAATTCAGATTACCCCGATTACGCTTCTGAAAGGTTTTGTGTATGATGATTACACCAAAGAACCTCTCAGCGCCGATGTGGTGATGGTAGACAACGATTTGCAGCAGGAAGTGGCCGTTTTCCATTCCAATCCCCGCACGGGACGGTTCATGATTCAGTTGCCCGCCGGTCACAACTACGGTGTTACGGTGCGTCGTTCGGGCTATCTGTTCCATTCCGAAAACTTCGATATTCCCGCCACGGCGCAGTATCAGGAAGTGAGCAAGGAATTCCCCTTGAAGAACGTTTCTGTCGGCAGCCGCGTGGTGTTGCGCAACATCTTCTTCGAATTCGACAAGGACGACTTGTTGCCGCAATCGTTTGTGGAATTGGATCGTCTGTATAAGTTGCTGATGGATGCACCGGGCATCAAGATTGAGATTTCGGGTCACACCGACAACAAGGGTTCGGCTTCCTACAATCAGAAATTGTCGGAAAGACGTGCCCGTTCGGTTGTCAATTATTTGGTGGCCAAGGGTATTCCTATCGAACGACTCACCTATGCCGGCTATGGTATGACGCAACCTATCGCCAGCAACGACACCGACGAAGGTCGTGCGTTGAACCGTCGTACCGAGTTCAAGATTATTGAAAACCTCGACGAGAAGGGTGTTCCGGCTGCGGAACAACCCACGGCAGGCCCCGGCCCCGATATGCCGGTTCCTGTGGCTGAATAAGCGTTAAATGAAGATATACACGAAAACAGGCGACGGGGGGACGACTTCGTTGATAGGAGGACGGCGGGTGAGCAAGGCCGACGTGCAGGTGGAAGCCTACGGCACGTTGGACGAACTCAATTCGTGGTTGGGATTGGTGGCTTGCGACCTCATCGAAGACGCCCCCTTGCACAAGTTCCTGTTGCAGATGCAGAGCGTGCTGCTTAAAATCGGCGGTTTCTATTCCTTCGATTTCGCTTCGGGAAAATCTTTCGATTATCCTTTTGTGGAAGATGCCGATATCGAGGAGCTGGAGCGTTGGATTGACGAACTCGATGCCGCGCTCCCGCCTCTCGACCATTTCATTTTGCCCGGGGGCACGCCTGCTTCCTGCCACGCGCATATAGCCCGCACTATCTGCAGGCGTGCCGAGCGCGCGTTGGTAGGTCTGGTGGAGCGTATGAACATCGAGGCAACGCGCGCTTGCATGGCACAACGATATATCAACCGTCTTTCCGATTTCCTTTTTGTGCTGGCGCGTTATCAGAACGAAGTGCCTAAAGTGAGTTTTTAGTATTCAAGAGAAGAACGGATGCAGTTTACCTTACAGGCGAAAGACAGCCAAAGCAAGGCCCGTGCGGGAGAAATCCTCACGGCGCACGGCAAGATACAGACTCCTATCTTTATGCCGGTAGGTACGGTGGGGTCGGTGAAAGCCGTGCAGATTCCCGATTTGATTCAGGATGTCAAGGCTCAAATCATCTTGGGCAACACCTATCATCTGTATCTGCGCCCGGGGCTGGAGGTGCTGCGGGCTGCGGGCGGCATTCAGAAGTTCAATGCATGGAACCGTCCCATGCTTACCGATAGCGGCGGTTTTCAAGTATATTCCTTGTCGGGCACCCGCAAGATTCATGCCGAAGAAGGCGTGGAATTCCGCTCGCATATCGACGGCTCCAAACACCTGTTCACCCCCGAAAAGGTAATGGATATAGAACGTTGCATAGGAGCCGACATCATGATGGCTTTCGACGAGTGCACCCCTTATCCCTGCGAATACGGCTATGCGCGCAAGTCTATGGAAATGACCCATGCTTGGTTAGATAGATGTGTGAAACGCTTTTGCGAAACCGAGCCTCTCTACGGCTACGAACAGGCTTTGTTTCCCATTGTGCAGGGCAGTGTCTACAAGGATCTGCGCAAGATTTCGGCTGAAAAAATCGCCTCGGTGGAAGTGTCGGGAGGCTGCGCTATCGGCGGTCTTTCGGTGGGCGAGCCCAAAGAAATCATGTATGAACTCACCGAATTGGTCTGCGATATTCTGCCTGCCGACAAGCCGCGCTATCTCATGGGGGTAGGCACACCCGAAAATATACTGGAGGGAATTTCGCAGGGTGTGGATATGTTCGATTGCGTGATGCCTACGCGAAACGGTCGCAATGCCATGCTTTTCACCAAGAACGGCATCATGAACATGAAGAACAAGAAGTGGGCGGATGATTTTTCGCCTATCGAGGAAGACGGCGCAAGCTATGTGGATACCCTCTACACCAAAGCCTACCTGCGGCATCTTTTCCATGCGCAGGAATACCTGGCGGCTATGGTGGCGTCGTTGCACAATCTGGCTTTCTATCTATGGTTGGTGGGCGAGGCGAGAAAGCATATCCTGGCGGGTGATTTCTCTACATGGAAGCCTATGATGGTGGAGCGGGTGATGCAGCGTTTGTAAGCAAATCAGAAACTGAAATCGGCCTCGATTTCAACAAGCAGATCGGGCCGGCACACATCGGCTTCCACAATGCTCAGGCAGGATGCCTGCGGGTAGTGGAGGCGAAATATCTCCGAAAGATTTTCCGTATTTTCATGAGGCTTTACATAAAGTCTCGCACGGTCGAAACGCAGGTCTTTCTCATGCGTCGTATTTGCCAAATCATCAATGAAACGGAGCGTATTCTGCAACTGTTTCACCACATCGCCCTTGTCTACGGTGTCCTGCCCTTTAATGGAAGCCGTGCCCGACACCATTCCCACCGCGCGGGTTCCGTTCCCCTCCGGGGTTTCGGAAAGAATCAGACACCTTCCCCGCTCAAAAAGCGGAGCCTTCTTGTCGATTTCTTCATTCCCCACCAAATAGGCCTGTTCGTAGCGGAAAGCATCGGTCTGCACCGGGCTTCGGAGCGCCGTATTGCGGGGTGATTTTCCCTTTGTCGCCGCGGTATCGTCCACAATCACCGCGTCTATGCAGATACCCTCGTAGTCCATGCCGATTCCGGTGGCGGCAGGGTATTGGCTCTTGTCTTTTTTTGTTTCGTAGAACACAGCCCGCACCTCGTTGAAAACTTGGTAGTTCTGCAAGGTTTTTCCGTCCGTCACGCGCACTTTCAGAATATGGCCGATATAGTTCCACTGACGGAAAACGGCATCGAAAGAAGTGTTCGTATGTGTCAGAAAGCGGGACATCTTCTCGAAGCAACGGCGGGCGCAGGCTTCCGCGCACAAAGGATCGTTCTTGTCGTAATCGGCCTGAAATCCCGAAGTCCACCATTCGCGAAAACCCTCTTTCTCCACACAAACGTGCGTCAGTCCCTCCCATTGAAACGATTTCACGGCGCAGTCCTTTTCGGAAACGCTCCATACCTCGGCGTTGAGAGCTCCGCCCTGCAACGGCTTCTGACACACCACCGTAACGGCGGGATTCCTTTCAGACAACAGGGTTTGCAGGCGATTGTCGACATGGCGTTGAAATTCGTCCAGACATCCGAATCCTTCGGGAAGGGAGGCTATACCGATATGCACCTTGACAAGTCTTTCCCCCTGTGCCGTCTTTTGGCTCAGAAAGGAAAAAAGCATATCCTCGGCCTCTCCGAAACCGCTTCCGGAGGGGGCGGAGAAAGAATGATATTTCTTATCGAGTGTCGACATTCCGTGTAGGGTTTCAAATAACAAGCGAAGATAAGGAAAAATAATCACGCTTTGCCTACCTTTGCAATCTATGACAGGATTTTTGTTTTTCCGATTGGCGGCGATTGTGACGCTCTATGTCGGAGGGCCGTTTCTCATTATCTGGCTCTACCGGCGCTATAAATTTTTCTCCAAGGCGGGTACCATCGTCATGGCCTATGCCTTGGGCATCCTCATGTCGCTTTCGGGGCTCACGCATCCCGTTGCGCCCGAGGCCGCCGAAGCCTTGGCCTCGTGGCAGAAGATTCTACAGACAGTATGTGTGCCCCTGGCCATTCCGCTCATGCTTTTCTCGTCCGACTTCAAGGCGTGGACAAAAAACATGAAAGGCACTTTCGTGGCTCTTTTCTGTGGCATCGTGGCGGTGGTGACGGCTGTCGTCGTCTCGTTCCTGTTCTTCGAGAATGCAGGCGTGAACGAACTCGACAAGGCGGCCGGTCTCATGGTGGGTTTCTACACGGGCGGCACGCCCAACGTGGCTTCGCTCAATATGGCGCTTTCGCCTCAACCCACCACATTTCTGTTGGTCAATACTTTCGAAATCACCATTACCTTCTTTCTCCTCGCCTTTTTTGTGGGAGGCGGGTATAAGTTGATTCGCAAGATTATGCCCTTCAAGAAAGAGGACGAGAACCCGAATGCGTCCGCCTCATCGCAAGGAGAAGAACAGAGTTTCGAGAACTACGAAGGGATGCTTTCGGCGAAAATCCTAAAACCGCTTGCATTGCCGCTGCTTTGTTCGATAGCTCTTTTTGCCGTATCGGGACTGTTCAGTATGCACTTTGTTTCCAAAAATTTTCAGGAAGTAGCGGTAATTCTCCTTATAACCACCTTGTCGATTGGGCTTTCTTTTTGGAAAAAACTGCGTTCCACACCGCGCATGTTCGAGCTGGGAATGTATTTCATTTTGGTGTTCAGCATTATCATCGCCTCCTGTTTTCAAATCGATCAAATCGAAAGAAGCACGTTGGGGCTGATGTTTTTCATTCTGTCGGTTTTGTTGTTGAGTGTTTTGTTTCATTTTCTGTTGGCTAAATTGTGTAAGGTGGATGCCGATATGTTCACCATTTCGGTGGTCGGATTGGTCTTTTCGCCGCCTTTCGTGCCCACCGTGGCGGGTTTGATGCAAAGCCGCCGTTGCCTTATCAGCGGCATCGTGATAGGCCTCATGGGGTATGCATTGGGAAATTATCTGGGAATAGCCGTTTACGGGCTTGTGCAATATTTGTAGCATTATGGTTTACTTCAAGGTTGTCGAGAGCAGGACAGTCCTGTATGTTCTCATCAAAAAATGGTTTACGTGGATTATGCGCTATGCCTATTATCGGAGATTCCACCTGCGCGGCAAGGAGAATTTTCCGAAGAAAGGCACGCCCGTCCTGATTGTCTCCAATCATCAGAATGCCGTAATGGACGCCTTGGCTATCGACTTTGCTCTGCCCGCCCGTTGCCGTATGGTTTTCTTGGCGCGCTCGGATGCCTTCAAGAAGCCCTTTATCGCCAAAATCCTCAACTTCTGCAAGGTGATGCCTATTTTCCGGCAACGCGACGGCCGCGACACTTTGGGCGGCAATCAAGCTATCTTCGAGGAATCGGCCAAGCTTATCGGCATGGGGTTTCCCGTGGCCTTGTTTCCCGAAGGACGGCATCAGGAGGGGCATTATCTCATTCCGCTCAAAAAAGGGTTCGCGCGGATTGCTTTCGAAACGGCTGAATTTCTCGGTTTTCCCGACGATATGACGGTGTTGCCGGTGGGCAACCATTATTCCGATTATTTCTCTTTGCGCAGCGATGTGTGCGTGAATTTCGGAAAGCCCGTCCCGCTCAAGGATTATTACGCGCTCTATCGGGAAAACCCCGCGAAAGCCTTGCTCAAACTCACCGAAGACATTGCGCCCGCTATCCGTGCGCTCATGCTCGACATTCCCGATGTGCCCAACTACGATACCTACGATTATCTGCGCACCGTGGTGCGGGGTGAAATCGCCTGTCGGCAGGGGCTCCGCTACGGCTATCTGCCCGACGACCTGCAGGCCGACCGATTCTTTGCCGCCCGCATCGCGCAGTCTTCGCCCGAAGTTATGGCGGAGGTCCGCGAAAAGACGCTTCGCTATAAAAGGGACGTGGAGGCGTTGGGGATTTCCACGCGCGAGGTGGAATGCAGGGTTCATATCGGTACATTTCTCAAGGATTTTATCTTGCTTTTGCTCGGTTTGCCTTTCGCGCTCTACGGTTTTGTCTTCAGCGGCGTGCCCGTGCTTGTCGGGCAGAGCCTATCCCACCGTATGGCCGCCAAGAACAAGATGCTGCAAAGCAGTATCAATTTCGTTCTCGGGCAACTCCTCTTGCAAGGACTGTTCTATTTAGTGTATATCATCTTGTTTTGCACGTTGTTTCCCAAGGTTTGGTGCCCGGTCTTTCTCCTCAGCTGCATTCTCACCCGCGCCCTCTGGCAAGACTATATGCACTTTGCCGCCGGAGCCTTCCGCCGCCTGCGGGCCATGTTCATGCCCCGCCGTGTCGCGGCCTTGGAGCCGCTCCGGAAAGAACTCTGCGATTGGGCTTTGGATGCGTAGGGCTATCATAACTTCGTGATTGTCCTTTCGGCCTTGATGGTTCCCGACACCAGCTCGTAGTTCTTGTTGACGAAGATGTTTTTAAACGTCACCTTCACCCCCGTGTTGGCCAAGAGAGGAATATGCGTGTTTCCCTTTCCCGAGAAACGTCCGTTGCTTCCCTCCACTTCCTCCACGTCAATCACGAAACCATTGGCCGTGCGGATTTGGTCGAAAACCGACAGTTCTTTCAGCGGCTCCAGACTCCGGGAGGTATCGGCCTGCAGATTGTGGTTGCCGCATTCCAGATGCGCGTTGTCTTTCGAAAGTGTGGTGAAACGGAAAATCACATCGTTCTCGCTCTCCGTGTAGGCGCACTTCACCGACACCTTGCATTCGTAGCCGGTAGAGGGTTCGAGATTCTTCAAAGACAACTCCTTGACACCGTTCTGCAATTCGTCGCCCGCCTTGAACCACTTTGCGTCGGGCTTTCCGTTCTTGCGGTAATACACCAAACACGTGCGCGCCTCTATCGGTTCGTTCCACGCCAAGTGCGCCGAGGTGGCGCTTATGCGGTCCACGCGCAAACCCGAAATCCCGTTGCAGAGTTCCTTGTACGAGAATTTCTGCACCACACTGTAACCGTTGTTCTTGAGATAGAAAACCTCGCCCGACGCATTGCTGCACCGGGCCCGCACCCGCAGGGCGTAGTCCTTCTGCGGCAGCAGAATGGGCATGGAGGCATCGTAGTCCAGAAAAGTCTGCGTTGTGGTTTGCTTGTATACGAGCGGGAGGGTGTTGAAGTATTCCTTCCACGCGCTCACTCCCTCCGGAATTTCGGCGATTTCGAAATCATACTCGGTGCTGAACCCGCCCGCATATTGCAGATGTCGCGCCATCCACTGAAAGCGGATGTGGCAGGGATCCGAAAACCACAGCGTCTCGTTTTCCGCAGGGGAGGTGATGAGAGGCGGTTCGCCCGACACCAACGTAAACATGGCGGGCATTTCCTGCACCGACACCAAATTGCCGGTGGAGGCTTCGTATACACGGAAGCGGAGCGTATAGATGCCGTCGGGAAGAACGCCGTCGGAAATGCGAACCTCTTGGGCCCGCGTGCCGCTCAGGGAGAGGTTCGCAGGGAGGAAATACATTGAAAGCCGCGAGGCGTTCAATGTGATTTCCTCCCCGCCCGCCAAGGGAATGCCGTTTGCAAGCGGCATGGGGTTCTCGATCTTGATGCCGTTGGCCTCCATTTCCATTTTCAGGTAGAGGGTGGAAGATTCCACCCTCGTGTCGAGCAAACGCAGCCGCACTTGCAGACGTTCATCGGGAAGCCGGCTCCAATCCTGCAACTTGTATGAATAGGGAGCCAACAATGTGGTTTGCGAAAATACCGGAGATACGGTCTGTGCTTCGGCTTGCGGAGCCATTCCCGTTGCGGCTATCAGCATGCACCCCCAGCAAAAGCGGAGCGCTTTGCGAAAATTCTTGTTTTTCATATCTGAATTTTTTATAATTATAACCGAATAAGTTTAAATCCTTGTTGTATATTGCCGTATTTCACCAGCAGGATATAAAGACCCGAAGGCGGATTCGACTTGAACAGGGCGGTGGTGGCCGTTCCCGCCGCAGGCAGGTTTATTTCGCCTTGTTCCACGTTCATGCCGCTGAGGGCATTCATCAAGCGGTATTGAGCCTTGAGAGGCGAGGAGGCCGTCACTTCCACCGTGCAGATTCCCTGCGAAGGATTGGGATAGACTTTCCAACGCGGCGCGTAGGGGTCGGAGAAATCCTCATCCTCGTGCTTGGGGGCGGACACCGTCACCGTCTTTTCGAGCGTTTCCATGCAGGAGCCTTTGTAGACGTTCAGTCCGAGCGTGTAGATGCCCGGAGCGGGAAACGACACCTCGATGTAATTGCCAGATTTCTCCATCACCGTCACTTCTGTAGGAATAATCCAGACTACGCTGTCGGGCTGATATTTCGACAGGTTCACCAGCAGGCAGCTTTCATCGGGCAGCACACGGCTGCTCACCCAAAATTCCGCGCCTATGGTGTCGCTCAGTTCCTCCACCCATACGCTGTCTTTGTAGAAACATCTCTTGTCTTGCACAAGGGTAAGCGAGTGAAGTCCGGCCTGTTGGGTTTCAATCCTCGCCTCGAAAGCATTGCTGCCGTCGGGATAAGTCCAGATATAGTCGGCGGGGCGGTTGTCGATTTCGCGTTGCTGCGGGGTCTTCGTGATGCCGATTTCGATGCTCTGACCTTGGCACAGGTAGCGTATGGAATCCCATGTGTAGGCAGGGGCGGGGGGTGCCGTGAGGTTGATCACCGTATCCCACAGACAGCCGTTGCTATCCTGTACGATGAAGGTGTAGGCACCCGCGGGGGCAAAGACTATGTCGGCCTGCGGCATAAAGGTTTCTGTATGCAGGTCGGAAGAGGCCGCATCGGCGCATCCCGGAGTCTTCCTTTCCATGTCGGAGGGTTCGTATCGCCAACGATAGATATAAGGAGCCGTGCCGCCTACACCCGAAAGACGGATGCGTCCGCAAGCATACGAACATTCGATTTCGTTCACGAAATGTTCCGCCCTCAACGCGGTGGGCTCTCCTAAATACAAGGTATCGTGGTGCAGACAGTGGTTTTGGTCGTAGATACGCAGCGAATACGTCCCTTCGGGTATGTCGTCCACCACAAAACCTTCATCTCCGTTGCTCCAGAACACTTGCAGTTCGCCGCGTCCACCCGTAGGATTGATTACGATTTTTCCGTCCGAAAGGCCGAAGCAGGAAGGACTCATCAGAATGGCATTCGTGCGGATGCTTTCGGGGTCATGGACAATCAGCGTATCGCAGGAATTCAGCTGGCTTGCATCGCTTATGCACAAGCGGTAGGTGCCTGCCGGCAGATTGGGGAAAAGGGTGCCGTTTTCCATACGGACAGTGTCTTCGCCTTCCGTTCCCGTCGGTTCGAACAAGCCCGTGCTTTCGTTCATCTTTTCCAAACGACCCGTGTAAGGAGCCGTGCCGCCTTGAATCAAAGCCTGCAAAACGGCATCTTCCCGCAAAGGACAATCGGGTGCCTTGATAAGGAAAAGCGTGGCTTGGGGACGGCTCAACGCCTTGACTTCGTAAAGACGCGAAAGCGAGGCTCCGCCGCTGTCCTGCAGGACAAACCGATACAATCCGGCTTCAAGGCTGTCTAAGGAAATCACGGATTCTTCACTCTTTCCCCCGGAAATAAAGCGCCCTTCGGAAGATGTCCAGGCATAGGAATAAGGTTTCAGACCGCCGCCTATGTTCACATGAATGGAACCCTCGTTCAGAGCGGGACGGGTATGTTTCACCGCTTCCGATACCACCACCAACGAATCGGGGCTCGACACGCGAAGGTTCGCATGGGTTTCACAACCTCTCGCATCATGCACCTCGAATGTATAGTGTCCGCGTTTAAGCCCAAGCAGGCAAGTGTCGCCCGCCGTTCCGTTCCACGAAAGCGTATAGGGCTGCGTTCCTCCCTGCACCTTCATACAGATGCTTCCGTTGGCGAATTGCCAGGCCGTGGCATCTTTCACATAGGCCGTGGCCGACAGGATTTCGGGTTGAGGCAGCAACATACTGACCATACTCACCACCTTGTTGGCGTCTTCCACATACAGGAAATATCTGCCTGTCTTGCAAGAGGAAATTGTCAAACTATCGGCTTCGGTCGTTCCGCTTTCGCCTACCGTATCGCCGTTTTCATCTTTCCAGACAAATGAATACGGCTTCACTCCTCCCGAAATTGCGGCACCCAAGGCACCGTCGCCGCGCCCGAAGCACGAAATCGAATCTTCAATCCACATGCGCGTCCGCAGATTTTCTCTGTGAGGAAGCGTAAAAGCTGTATCGACACGACAGTTGTTCCGATCATAAACGCTCAGATGATAATCTCCTGCCGCCAAGCCGTTTCTTTGCGTCTTCACGCATTCTTCCGACAAATCGTCTTCATCGCTCCACTTGTAGAAATAAGGAGCCGAGCCGCCCGAAAAATGCAGATGCAGGAAACCGTCGGGGAGAGGTTGTGCCACATTGCCTTCCATGCTTCCCGCATAGGAGGGAAAACGCAGACTGTCGAGGGTAATCACAAGAGGCGTCTTTTGCGTGAGGGTATGCACCGTTTTCGATACCACCCCGTTCTTATCGGTCACTTTCAGCCCGTAGAAACCCGCCTTCAGTCCGCTTATCTCCGCATCGCTTCCGATGAGGTTTTCCGCACTGTCCCAATTGAAGGTGCGCGCCGTGTCGGTGTCGAGACGATACCATTGGCAGGAATAAGGCTTTTTTCCTCCCTCCACCGTGGCCGAGAGCGTTCCCGCGGCCTCGCCGAAGCAAAGAATGGATTGGGTTTCGGTGATACGAGCGTTCAAATCGGGCGTGGATTCCAACACTTCCACCAACTGCACTTGACATCCGTTTTTGTCGCTCACATCAATCTGATAGATGCCGCCGCCCAAACTGTCGGCGCGGCAACTGTCGAAATCGAACAGATACGCCCCGTCCTTTTTCCATGTGCAGGTGTAGGGTTCCGTTCCTCCCGACACACGCAGTTCAATAAAACCATTGGGCGTCCTTTCGGTGCATACCCCGCCCATGCAGCCATAATAGTCGGGATTCTTGGCCTCGATTCTTTGCAGGCTCAAGGCAGGAGGTTCGGTAAGGCGGAAAGAAGCCTGCTTCACCGCTCCCGCCTTGTCGGTCACGCTCACCGTATAGTCGCCTGCCTGTAGATTTTCAATGCCGATACTTTCTTCTCCGTTATTCCATCTTATGGAGTAAGGAGCCAGGCCGCCCTCGATGTTGACCCGACAGGCTCCTTGCGCGGCACCGTGGCAAAGAATGTATTTGGTTTGGATAATCGACACGGAAAGCATGGGAATCTGTTCGATTTTCACCATTTTGTAGTCTTCGCAGTTGTTCGCGTCCGTCTGCTGAAGAAAATGCGTTCCCGCAGCCAGATTTTCGGGCTTTTTCGAATTTACAACGGGTTCGTTGTAAGGCTTGGTGCCGCCCTGCGCATGCGAGAAGATACGCCCGCCCTGCCATTGGTCGTTATACCCATATACAGCAGGGGCAATGCTGTCTATCACAATTTCGAAAGGCGCTTGGGGTTGTCCGATAGAGTAGGTTTTCGTCACCGAGCAATTATTGTCATCAATAACGGTCAGCTTATAATCGCCGGCGGGAAGATATTTCCGTTCGGCACCGAAAACCCCGTCCGCCCATGTATACAAAAGCGAGCCCGTTCCGCCCGAGGCCGTCACGCTGATTTTTCCGTCCCTTTCGCCGTGACAGGCATTGTCGGTTACGGTCTCCTTCGCAATCTTGAGTTGGGTGGGTTGCGTCACGGTGATTTCGTAGGAAGAGGTCATCCCGGTCTCCACATCGGTCACTTCCGAACGATATTTTCCCGCCCCTACATTATAGAGAATATTTTTGTTTGCATTGGCAACCAACACATTGTTTTTATACCAGCGATAACGCATATCGCTTACGTTTGTGCTTTTTACCTTCACTTCGAGGGTGCCGTCCGAAGCATTGTAGCAACTGATTTCCTGCGTGAGCTTTACCTCGGTGACAAGCGTTTTGTTCAGGTTGTTGACTTGAAGAAAGGTGTCGACTTCGCAAAGATTCTTGTCTTCCATCACAAAAACCACGCGAGTGGCGGTTGTGCGCAGCGTGTCGCCGAGAAAGTATGTTTTTTTCGGAACCTCGGTTGTGTAGGAATAGTATTTATAAGGTGGCGTACCCCCCTTGCAGGCGTTTTTGTTCAGAAAGGCTTTCCCGTCGTTCGAGTTTTTGTTCACGCCGTTCACCGAATAAACCCCGCTCACATCTCTCTTGCTGGCCGAAATGACCATTCTTTCGGGTTGGGTGAACTCGATGCTGAAATAACCAGACGAGCTTGATGACGAAGAACTGGAAGAGGTGGAAGATGCCGAAGCCTGTGGAATCGAGGAGGATAAGAGCGAACTGCCGGTCGAAGATAGGAGGCCTGGGCCAATAGGAGCGACAACAACTTGTGGACCAGAAAATCTCTCTACTTCGAAATCGCGCATTTCAGGCAAGATACTGTCGTATTGATACAAGTATTGGGAATTCTCCGTCGTTTTATATTGAAAATTCACCTTTACTCTTTCTCCTGTACTTTTCAACCAGTAGAAATTTATGGTTTCCGATTTTCCAGAAATAATAGAGGGTTTATCGATTTTTACTACCGCGGTTCCGAAGCCTCCGTAACAGGTTGGAGGGGTAAAAACTGTTTCATATATCTGCATTTTGTTTTTCTTGACAGTGATAGGCACCACTTGCATCATTGCGGTCTTTGCTTCTTCGGGGAAATCCTTGTATTTCTCATCATTCGGATTGTTGGAAAAACCTTTCGATGTGCCCTCCACCGTTACATAATATCGTCCCTCCTCTATGCATCGCCGCGGAGCAGTGATGTAAAGCGTGTATTCGTTGGAGGAGGATAGTTGTTTGATATTAAAGGAGGATTGATATATGACACTTGATTCCGATACGCCGTTACTGTTGGTAATGGCCACTGAATCATAAAGGGTGATTTTCGTGATGGTTTCATCG
>CAMWQD010000003.1 GCA_947176325.1 uncultured Bacteroidales bacterium
AGCCGGGCAGTTACGTGGTGCGTGTGCGCGATGCCAAATCCACATGGACGGCCACAGGCAAACTTGTGGTGCAGTAAAAATCCACTGCGGTGCCAAATCGCTAGTTTTTTACCCACATTTGGCACGCTGATGTAAGTAGCGGAAACTCCACGACGGTGCCAAATGACGTAAAAACACTTACAATACTCAGCCAAATGTCATATAAAATATTCGATTTGGCTACGTATTGTAAGAGAAGTATAGTTTGCAAGTGTGTAATAGGTGGTTTATTTTGTATATTTGTAAGTTTTGTAGAAACTGAAAAAGAAAAACATATATGAAGAAAAATCTTATTCTTGTGGCAGGAATTTTTGGAATGTTGTTTGCTTCTTGCAGCAATGGCGGGAACAAACAAGCCGAAGCCCTCGTGAAAGAATACGCCGAGGTGAAGCTGACGGCCGATTTGAGCCGTTTCAGCGATGATGAAAAGCAGATGATGGCCTATCTCTGCGATGCGGCCGAAGTGATGGACGACATCTTTTGGAAGGAAGCCTTTACCGGCAACCGCGATGAATTTCTCGCCTCGATTAAGGATTGCAACCTCCGCAAGTTCGCGCAAATCAACTATGGCCCTTGGGACAGGCTCAACGGCAACCATGCCTTTATGGAAATTCCCGGCTGCAACGGTCTCGACGACAAGCCTCTCGGTGCCAATTTCTATCCGTTGGATATGACCCGCGAAGAGTTCGATGCTTTGGAAGATGCGAATAAAACTTCGCACTACACCATGATTCGTCGCGACGAAAACGGTGCGCTGAAAGTGATTTGGTATCACGATTTCTTTAAGGAAGAGATTGAAAAGGCCGCTTCCCTGCTCGAAAAAGCCGCCGCGTTGAGCCCCGACGAAGGTTTCCGCAAATACCTCACCTTGCGTGCCCAGGCTCTGCGCACCGACGATTATTTTGAGAGCGATTTGGCTTGGATGGATGCCAAGACCTCCGAGGTAGATTTTGTAGTGGGCCCTATCGAGAACTATGAAGATGAGTTGAACGGCTACAAGACTGCGCACGAATCGTTCCTCTTGATTAAAGACCCCGAATGGAGCGCCAAGTTAGCCAAATTCGCGGCCATGTTGCCCGAAATGCAACGCAATCTTCCCGTGGAGGAAAAATACAAGAAGGAAATGCCCGGCACCGATTCCGACCTCAATGTCTACGATGTGGTGCTCTATCGGGGCGACTGCAATGCGGGCGGCAAGACTATCGCCATTAACCTGCCTAACGACGAGCGTGTCCACATCGAGAAAGGCACCCGCAAGCTTCAGCTCAAGAATGCCATGAAGGCCAAGTTCGACGAAATCCTCATGCCTATCTCCAAAATCGTTATGGATCCCGCGCAACAGGATATGATAGATTTCAACCGCTTCTTCGAAAACGTAACGTTCCACGAAGTGGCGCACGGTATGGGTGTCAAGAATACCATCAACGGCAAAGGCACGGTGCGTGCCGCGTTGAAGGAAGCCTACGCCGCCATCGAAGAGGCCAAGGCCGACATCATGGGGCTCTATCTGGTAGACCAACTCTATGCCAAAGGCGAAATGGAAGAACAGGATGTGGACAAGAACTACATCACTTTCTTTGCCGGCATCTTCCGTTCGGTGCGTTTCGGTGCGGCCAGTGCGCATGGCAAGGCCAATATGCTTTGCTTCAACTTTATGCAGGATATGGGGGCGTTTACCCGCAGCGAAGAGGGCGTCTATACCGTCGATTTGCCCAAGATGAAAGAGGCGGCCACGGCATTGATGCGCGAAATCGTGCGCATTCAGGCCGAAGGCGATTACGAAGGGCTCTGCCGTTGGATTAAGGAAAAGAGCGTGGTGAGCGAAACCTTGCAACAGGATTTGGATCGTATCGCCGCCGCCAATATCGCCAAGGATATTTGCTTTGTGCAGGGTAAGGACGTTTTAGGTCTGTAGTGTCTGCAATGGAAAAGAAAGAAATCGCCGTAGTGGGCGGGGGCAGCTGGGCCACGGCTATCGCCAAGATTCTGCTCCGCAATCACAACCGCCTGCATTGGTGGGTGCGTGAACCCGAAATTTGCGAATCGCTCCGCACCGAGGGGCGTAACTCGCTTTACCTGCAAAGCGTGGAGTTCGAGCCTCAGTGTCTGCATGTGTCGAACGATATTCACGAAGTGTTGGCCGCGGCGCAGACCGTGGTGTTGGTGGTGCCCGCCGTTCATCTTCAATCCGCATTGCAAGGCGTATCGAAAGAGGAATTGCAGGGCAAGACCCTTTGTTCGGCTGTAAAGGGCATCATTCCCGAGCACGGGCAGGTGGTGTGCGAATATCTGCGCGACACTTTCGGCGTGGACGAAGCCGATATGGCGGTAATCAGCGGCCCTTCGCACGCCGAGGAAATTGCCCTCAACCGCCTTACCTATCTCACCGCCGCATCGGTTTCCGAACAGACGGCCTCCTACATAGCCCGTTGCTTTGCCTGCGACTATGTGCGCACCCGTTGCAGCCGCGATATTTACGGCATCGAATACGCCACGGTGATGAAGAATGTCTACGCCCTGAGCGTGGGCATCGCCAAAGGCTTGGGCTATGGAGACAACTTCGTGGCGGTTCTGGTGAGCAATGCCTTGGACGAAATGAAGCATCTTCTCGAGGCGATTTCTCCCGAGGAACGCAACATCCTTACGGCTCCCTATGCCGGCGACCTTTTGGTTACTTCCTATTCGCAGTTCAGCCGCAACCGCACTTTCGGAAACATGATAGGGCAGGGATATTCGGCGCAGTCGGCGATTTTGGAGATGAAAATGGTTCCCGAAGGCTATTACGCCGCCGGCAATATGCAACCCATACAACAGAAGTGGAAGATTTCCATGCCGATTTTCGAAATCGTCCACGACATTCTGTATGGAGGAGCGTCGCCCCGTCCGTCCTTCAAAAAATTGGAAAATCTATTCAAATGAAAATTATACAAAGTGTTTTGTTTCCGACCTTGTGCGGACTTCTGCTTGCGGTTGCTTCGGCGGTTCCGCAACGTGTCTTCGCACAGTCGCACTACGCCATTTATACCCTGCAAGGTGCCGATACCTCCCAATCGCCCTATATGGATCAGGAGGTGGAGACCGAAGGCGTGGTGACGCTTACGCTTTTCGGAGAGGCACAATTGAACGGATTTTTCCTGCAAGACACTTTGGGCGACGGCAATCCCCTTACTTCCGATGCCATTTTCGTATATGGAAAGCAGAATGTGAAGGTGGGCGATTATGTGAAGCTTACAGGCACGGTGGGCGAATACAAAAACCGCACGCAGTTGAGCAAAATCAAGAACCTGCAAGTGCTGAAAGATAACGTGGCGATTCCTTTCACCAAGGTGCGTTTCGAAGAAGACGTGCAGGGCAGGGAAGAGGCTTTGGAATGCATGGCCTTGGAATTTGTCGACACGCTTCATCTGCTTTCCACGCGCAGCCTCACCTACGGAAGCGTGATTCTGGGCACCACGCGCCACCGTTCCCCCACAGACTACAATCTGCCCAAGAGTGAGGCCTACGAAGCCGCAGTGGCCTACAACCATAGCAACCGCATCACGTTGAACTACGGCGGCACGGGCAGACCTTCATCCACGCCCTTCTTGGATAAAGACGGCACTTGCCGCACGGGCAGCATGCTCACGAATTTCCGCTGTGTGCTCGACCAAATCGACAGGGAATATCAGGTGTATGCCCAAAACGGAACGCCCGATTTCAAGGGCAATCCCCGCACCGCCGCGCCCGATAATGCGAAATTGGGCGATTACGACACCAAAATCTGCGGTTTCAACTTGGAGTATTTCATGAACCGCGACGCCCTGCAACGCACCCGTATTTCCAAGGCCATACGCGCCATTGACGCCGATATCTACGGCTTTGTGGAAGTGGGCGGCGGCACAGGCCCCGTGCGGGCGTTGGTGGAGGAACTCGACAAACAGCGCGGCGCGGGCACCTACGATTTCGTGCGTTGGACCGGCTATGCCTCTTCCAGTGCCGACTACACCTGCAATCATATTGTCTACGACAGCACCAAGTGGGAACCCTACCGCGACAGCTATATGATAAGTTCCCCTTCGCCCGTCAACCGTAAACTGATACAGGCCTTCCGCAACAAGAAAACAGGCTTTGTGTTTATCTTCAGCATCAACCACTTCAAGGCGAAATCGGGAACAGGCACGGGGGCCGATGCCGACCAAGGCGACGGACAGGGTATTTACAACCATACTCGGACTCAAGAGGCGAAAGCCGTGCTCAATCATTTGGATTTGCGTCGCTATTACTACGGCACCGAAAATATTTTGGTGATGGGCGATTTGAACGCCATGTACCGCGAAGACCCTATCCGCGTGTTTACCGATGCGGGCTACGAAAATCAGACCAACCGTTTTAACGAAGCCGAATATTCCTACTGTTTCGACGATTACGTGCAGTATCTCGACTATTCGCTGGCTTCGCCCGATATGCGCGAGTTGGTGACGGGTGCCACGGTTTGGCATATCAATTCCGACGAACCTTCGTTTTTCGACTACGACCGCGATGCCACGCGGCAGGACGGGCCCTATCGTTGTTCCGACCACGAGCCCGTGATTGTGGGTTTTGTATCGCCTGCGCCCTCGCCCGATACGGTCATCACCGCCAATGAAGCTGCGGATGCGGCCTCCCTCGTTGTGCGCCCCAATCCCGCTTCCGACCACTTCACCTTCTACACGCCGCAGGCGGGCAGGCTGGAGGTGCGCGCGGTGTCGGGTGCGGTGATGCGGAAAATGGATGTGGAGGCGGGCGAAAACACCTTGGAGGTTTCTTCTTGGAAACCGGGCCTTTATTTCCTTGTCCTCTGCACGGAAAAGGGTGAAATATTGCACGGAAAATTGGTTAAGATATGATGAAAAGAAATTTTATTGTCGGTTTGACAAGTTTGTTTATCATGAGTGGAAATGTAAATGCACAGGTTGATACGGCGAGTACGCGTGTCAATCCGTTCTTGGAATCGTGGGAGGGCAATCCCTACCGCATACCTCCTTTCAGCCGCATCACGGAAGACGATTATATCCCCGCCTTGCAGGAAGGTATCCGCAGGCAGGACGAAGCTATCCGCGCCATTGTGGAGAACCGCGACGAAGCCACATTCGAGAACACGATTCTGGCTATGGAAAACAGCAGCGAGATTCTCGACAAGGTGGGGGGCGTACTTTTCAACGTGGTGGAGGCGCATGCCACCCCGCGCCTGCACGAGATTGTGAACGAGGCCGCGCAGATGCTCAGCGCGCAGAGCGACAAGGTGTATATGAATCCTTTTCTGTTCCGTCGCGTGAAGCGGATCAAGGAACAGAAACCCGCCCTGAATCCCGTGCAACAGAAACTTCTGGACGATGTATATCGCGAATTTGTGCTCGGTGGAGCCGAACTCGACAAGGAGGCGCAAGACGAACTGATGCAGATTAACGTCAAGCTCAGCGAATTGGAAAACACCTTCGGACAGAATGTGCTCAAGGCCACCGCCCAATATGAATTGTGGGTGGAAGATGCCTCGCGTTTGGAAGGTCTGCCGGAAGACGCTCTCCGCCGTGCGGCCGAGAAAGCGGCGCAGAAAGGCAAGACAGGCTGGCTCTTCGGGCTCGACAATCCCACGGTGATGCCCTTTCTGCAATATGTGAAGGACGCTGCCTTGCGCAAGGAGATTTTAGACGGCTACACGGGACGTTGCCAGGCGGGGAGCGAATACGACAATACGCCTATTGTGCAGCAGATTGTGGCCTTGCGTTTGCGGAAAGCCAATTTGTTGGGCTATCCCGACTATGCTTCCTATGCCTTGCAGACCCGTATGGCGCAGACTCCGCAAGCCGTTTACGATTTGCTCGACCCTATCTGGACGGCGGCTTTGGAGCGTGCCAAGCAGGAATTGGCCGAAATGAAGCAATACCGCAAGAAAACCGAGAAGTACAAAGGCGAGTTCCTGCCCTCCGACTGGCGCTATTATGCGGAGAAAGTGCGGGCTTCCAAATACGCGCTCGACGAAAACGCCCTCAAGGAATATCTGTCTGTCGACAGTGTGCGGAACGGTATCTTCTATCTTTGCAAGCGTTTGTATAACATAGATTTCGAGCAGATTTACGATGTGGAATTCCCCACGCCCAACACCACGGCCTATGTCTGCAAGGATGCCGACGGCACCGTGCTGGGTGTAATCTATATGGATATGGAGGCGCGTCCGGGCTATAAGTCGGGCGGGGCGTGGAACACCAACTATGTGGAGCAGGATTACGACAGTGCAGGGCGGCGTCTTACGCCCGTCACTTCGATTGTATGCAATTTCACGCCGCCCTTCCCCGGCCAGCCTATGTTGCTCACCATGGACGAGGCCGAAACGTTCTTCCATGAGTTCGGACACGCCTTGCACACCCTTTTCGCCGAGGTTTCGTATAAGGGTATGCACGATGTTCCCCGCGATTTTGTGGAACTGCCTTCCCAAATCATGGAACATTGGGCGTTTCATCCCGATATGCTGAAAGCCTACGCGCATCATTATGCAACGGGTGAACCCATGCCGCAGGATATGGTCGACCGAATCGGAAAGGTGCAGACCTACGGACAAGGTTTCGCCACCACCGAACTTTTGGCCGCCGCCCTCCTGGATATGGACTATCACACCCTCAAGGCTATCGCCGCTGAAGATACTTCAGCGGGAGGCGCGCTTGACCCTGCGGTCTTCGAATCCACCTTTGCGCAAAAGCGCGCCCTCATTCCCGAAATCCTTCCCCGCTACCGCACCAACTATTTCGGACATACCATGGAAGGCGGCTACAGTGCGGGCTACTACTGCTATACGTGGGCGGAAGTGTTGGATTGCGACGCTTTCGAAGCCTTCGAACAGAGCGGCAACGTACTGAACCGCGAAATCGGGGAGGCTTTCCGTCAAAACATCCTCAAAAACGGCGGTATGTATCCCGCTATGGATATGTTCATGAAATTCCGCGGCCATAAACCCGATGCCAAGGCTTTGCTCCGCAGCCGGGGTTTGGACGGAAAGTAAGGGAATATCCGAAAAAAGCGTACCTTTGCCTATTATGAAAAAACACCTGACGCGTTTTCTGTTTGTTTGTTCGCTTGTGCTCGCTGTTTCGGCGGCGCAGGCGCAGCGGGGTGTTTTCATTCAGAACCCCTCCTCCGACAACTTCGGAAACAATACCCTTACCGTGCAGATATACCCGATGCTCTTTCACGGCTACGGCCTCGAGTATTCGCGTAACCTCTACCAACAGAAACACTACCTCAAGGTGAACGGGGTGTGCTATGTTTCCGGCAATTGGCAGACGCACCGGCAGACGGATGTACGCAAGATGCTGGGGGGCGAAGCGGGCGTGTATCATCAATACAACTATTTCGAATTGCCGAAAGTGGGTTTCCGCACCTATTTCCAATGGGGTTTCAACTACACCTATTTAGATATGGAGAATGTGGCCGCGGCAAAGACCCATATCGAGAAATTAGGCCTGAATGTGGTGGTGGGCTTCCGTCAGAATATCGTAAAACCTTTGTTTTTCGATTTCTACATAGGTTACGGACAGCGTTGGTTGCTCAATAAGACCATCGACAATACGAAAGTGTCGCCGCAGGTGGAAAACAAGGCCGCCCTCGAGCCGCTCTACAATAAGAATATGTTTGATTACGGTCACGGCGGAGCGATGCTCGTGGTGGGCTTGAATGTCGGCTTTTTATTTTAGGCAGAGATGAAGAGAACTATCGGAAAATATGGTTTGTGTGTGTCTGTGGCGGTGGCCGGGCTTATGCTCCTGTCGTTGTCGCGTCCTTGTCACGCGCAGACAAGAGCGCTCCGTTCCGACAATCTTCAGTCCGTTTTCCAAGAAAACATGAGTGTGAGCCTTGTGCCGCTTCCCTTGTTCTTCAACGGCTTCCGCGTGGATTTCGACTGCCGCCTCAAAGACCGTCTTTGGTTACAGGTGGCGCCGCAATACAATTGCAGGCGTAAAGGCGAGAATACCCGTACCGACGGCTTCTGCCTCGATGTCAACGCCCGTTACTACGTTTTCCGCAACAGTGCGCGGGGCTTTTATGTCGCCTCGGGGCTTGGGGTCGACTACAATCAAATTACCGAAAACAGCGAGGATTTTCCCGAAGTGCCTAAAGGCAAGGGCAATCTCAAGCGTCATCAAGGAAATATCGGATTCGAGGGCCAATATTCCGTCAATGCGTTCCGTTTCGGGGCGCAGGTGCAGTTAGGCTGGCAGATAAGCCTGTGGCCGCGCACGGTAATGGATTTCTATGTGGGAGCGGCTTTCCGTCATAGTTTCAATTCCTATTCGGATGCGGTTTCCGAACAAATCGGCACGAACATTCCCATAAGGCCGTGGATGTATCAATTCAGCGGCGTCTATATGCAGGCGGGTATCCGCATCGGTCTGATGCTCTGATTTTATTTCGCTGTCTTGCGGAACGTAATCAAGGCTAAAAAGTTGAAGAATACGGCAAAGGACAGAATCGCGTAGAATTGGTCTAACAGTTGGGCAAATCCGCTTCCTTTCAGAATAATCAACCGCATGGCGTCTATTAAATACCAAGTGGGATTGAGGTAGACGATATACTGTGCCCAATGCGGCATACTGCTCACCGGCGTGAACAATCCCCCCATCAAGAAGAATATCAACAGGAAAAAGAAAGCAACGAACATGGCCTGCTGTTGGCTTTTGGACACCGACGACAAGAACAGTCCGAAGCCCGTGAAGCCTATATTATAAATGGTGGCGAACAACAGGAGAGTGGGGAGGCTTCCGCGGGGGGTGAGCCCGTAGAGCAACCACGCGATACCCAAGCCGATAAGGGTGATGAGCAGGCCCATAATCCAAAACGGAATGAGTTTTCCCAACAGATAATCGCTTTTTCGCACCGGACTCACGTTGATTTGTTCGAGCGTGCCCAATTCCCGTTCCCCCGAAATGTTGAGCGCGGCCAGAATGCCGCCCACCAAGGTCAGCAACATCGCCAAAATGCCCGGCACCATATAGGTTTGGTAGTCTAAGAAAGGATTGAAGCGCATTTGCGCCGTGGTCTGAATGCGCGTAGGCTGTTTTTCCTGCAAGGTGCGTGCCGCATAGTCCTGAATAATTCCGTTGAGGTAGGCTTCCACAATGCTGGCTTGCGTGCCGTCCACGGCATCCACGCTTAGGAAAACTTGGGAGGAACGAATTTCGAGTATCACTCCCGCGTCTCCATTCTCTATATAGGAAACCGCTTCCTGATAGGTAGGGGCGTGATAGCGGGTCTTGAAATAGCCGGAGGAAGCGATTTTCTGCTCCAAATCGCGCGAAAAGGCGCTGTGGTCGTTGTCCACAATCACCATTTCCACATTGCGGATTTCGTAGGTGGCCGCAAAGGGAAGCACCACCAACTGGATAAGCGGCAGCACAATGATGAGCGGCAACATTATCGGATTGCGCAGGTTCTGTTTAAACTCTTTCTCCAAGAGATATTTCAACACTTTTCTTCCCATAGCCGCCCTAATTTAGACGAATTTTGAAGCCCCGCACACTCGCTCCCAAAAACACCACGGCCATACCGCCCAAGATAGTCCACTGCATCCAAATGGAGCCGAATCCCAAGCCCTTTATCATAATGGCGCGCGCCATGTCGATGAACCACCGCGCCGGCAGGATATACGAAATGCCTTGCAGCACCGGCGGCATGCTCGAAATCGGGAACATCAATCCCGAGAGCAGCACCGTGGGCAACATCAATCCTATCAACGAGATAATCATGGCAATCTGTTGGGTCTTGGAAATGGTGGAGATAAAGATTCCCAAGCAGAGCGAGGTGAAGATATAGGTGAGGCTCGCGCCCGCCAACAGTCCGAAATTGCCCCGTATGGGCACATCGAAGGCAAAGAGCGAGAGCAGGATGATGACGGCGAGATTGAATACCGAAATCACAAAGTAAGGCACGGTCTTTGCAAAAATCAGATGAAACGGCTTGGAGGGAGCCACCAAGAGCGATTCCATGGTGCCCAACTCTCTTTCGCGCACCATAGACACCGAAGTCATAAGGGTGCATATCAACATCAGAACCAATCCGATAACACCCGGCACAAACGTATAGGCGCTCTTGAGCTGGGGGTTATACATCATCCGTGTCACGGGTTCCACATACACGCTTTCCACCCAGCCTTTGTCGAGCGAAAGCGCGTAGCGGGCGGCGATATTCTGAATATAGCTGTTGATGATGTTGGCTTCGTTGGGGTTGCAGGCATCGGTAATGAGCTGGATTTGCGCGCTGCGGTTTTCGGCCAGTGTTTCGGAAAAGTCGGGAGGAAAAACGAGAATGACTTTGATTTTTCCTTTCTTGAAAATCTCGTCGAATTCCTCCGGCTCCTGCACCTCCTGTTCCACGCGGAAATAGGGCCCCGAGGTGATATGAGACAGCAGGCCGCGGCTTTCCTCGCTGCGGTCTTGGTCGTAGACGGCAATGGAGGTGTTGCGGATGTCGGTGGTGATGGCGAATCCGAAAATCAGCACTTGCACCACGGGCATGAGCAGGATAATCAACATCGTCGCCTTGTCGCGGAAGATGTGATAAAACTCTTTTTCCACAAATGCAAAAAACTGTCTCATCGTGCTCTAATCGTCGGTTCTTTGGGCTTTCTTCGCCACCTGTGTAAAAACTTCCTCCATGGTTTCCACGCCGAACTTACGGCGCAGGTTTTCCGGGCTGTCCAACTGTTCTATCTTGCCGTCCACCATCATGCAGACACGGTTGCAATATTCGGCTTCGTCCATGTAGTGGGTGGTGACGAAGACCGTGATGCCGCGGTTGACCGCTTCGTAAATCAACTCCCAGAACTTGCGGCGGGTGAGGGGGTCGACACCGCCGGTGGGCTCGTCGAGGAAAACGATTTCGGGGTCGTGCAGAATCGCCACCGAGAATGCAAGTTTCTGTTTCCACCCCAAGGAAAGTTGCCCCACCAAGGTGTTCTTTTGGTCGGTGAAGCCGAGCCTTTCCAAAATCTCGTCGGTTTTGGGGGCAATCTTCTTTTCCTCCACCCCGTAGATGCCGGCAAAAAGGCGGATGTTCTCCCACACCTTCAAGTCGTTGAAAAGGGCGAACTTCTGGCTCATATAGCCTATATGCCGCTTGATGTCTTCCTGCTGGGTGTTTATATCGAAGCCCGCCACCTGTCCATGACCCGAAGTGGGGCGGTGCAGGCCGCACAACATGCGGATGGCCGTTGTCTTGCCCGCTCCGTTGGCACCGATGAAACCGAAAATCTCCCCTTTCTTCACACGGAAGCTTATATGGTCGACGGCGGTGAAATCCCCGAATCGCTTGGTGAGATTTTCCACCTCAATCACATAGCCTTTGCGCAACACCTCCAAGGCGGCCCGCTCGCGCAGGAGCAGCGCCTTTCTCCTAAACATCGCCATAGTCCCCTCCTTCCTTGTTCATCCGAAGCATGAAGCAGTCTTCGATAGAGGCTTCTATCGGTTCGATTCTTATATCTTGATGACCTTTCCCTTCCAAGTATTCCTGCAGACGGGCGGCGGAACCGTCCGCACCGCCCTCGGAATGCAGATACAGATGTTGGTAGTTGCCGAAAGAATAACAACTGTGCGCCTCCGGAAACTTCCGTAAATCCTGTAGCAACGAGAAGGCGTCGCGGCTCCTCACCGCAAGAATGGCGTGGGGAAACTTGCGGCGTATGTTCTCGGGCGTGTCGCATTCCGAAATCTTTCCGTCCTGCACAAAGGCGATGCGGTGACAGCGCACGGCCTCGTTCATATAGGGCGTGGAGGCCACGATGCTGATGCCTTGGTCTTGCAAGGTGCCGAGCATTTCCCAAAACTCCTTGCGCGACACGGGGTCGACGCCCGTGGTGGGCTCGTCCAAAAACAAGACTTTGGGCGCGTGAACCAAGGCACAGCAGAGCGCCAGCTTCTGTTTCATGCCGCCGCTGAGTCTTCCCGCCATACGCTTCTTAAAGGGTTCGAGATAGCGGTAGATAGGCTTTATGGCATCATAACTCTTGGCAACCGTGGAGCCGAAAAGCGTGGCGAAGAACTTGAGGTTTTCTTCCACGCTCAAATCCTGATAGAGCGAAAAGCGCCCCGGCATATATCCGATAATCCGGCGGATCTGCCGATAGTCCTTCACGGTGTCGAAACCCTCCACAACGGCGGTGCCGCTGTCGGGAACCATCAACGAGGTGAGCAGACGGAAAAGGGTGGTCTTGCCCGCTCCGTCGGGGCCGATAAGCCCGAAAAGCTCTCCTTTCTTCACATCGAACGAAACTCCGTCCACCGCCTGCACGGCGTGGTGTCCGTGTCCGAATTTCTTGGACAGGTTGCGGGCGGATACGGAATAGTCGCTCATCGTTGCGGAGAATTAGAAATTCACGTCGGCATACATGCCTATCTTGAGATAACCGTCGTTTTGCACACGGATTTTCACGGCATAGACCAAGTTGGCGCGTTCATTCTGTGTTTGCAGCGATTTGGGCGTAAACTCGGCCTGGTCGGCAATGTGCACGAGGGTGCCGGCATATTCGGCGGTCTTGCCGTCCTTCATGGCGTAGACCTTCACTTCCTGTCCCATGCGGAGCGAGGAAAGTTGACGGGCATCCACGTAGGCTTTCAGAATCATGTTCTCCAAATCGGCCACCTTGAAGAGCGGACGGCCTGTATAGGCCTGTTCTCCCTCTTGGACGTAACATTCCGTCACCGTGCCCGAAAAAGGACTTGCGATGCCGCTTTCCTCTATCGTCACCTGCACCTGTTCTATCTGAAGTTCCTGCATGCGGATCTGATTGTCCGACACCGCCGCGCCCCGTTTGGCCGAGGCCCGCATGTCGTCTAATTTCAGACGGAGGATTTCTTTCTGCAAGTGCAGTTGCGTGGTGTCGATATAGCCCAACAGACTGTCTTTCTCCACCCTGTCGCCTTGGGATACGTCCAGACGGAGGATAGTTCCGTTGCCTTTTGCCGACACGGTGACGCTCACGGCTTCCAAGGTGCCGCCGGCATCATACGCGGTGCCGGTATTTTTGCAGGAGGGAAGCCAAAGCCCTATGGATACGGCGGCCAATAGGCCGCAAAGTGCGGATTTCTTCATGGCGTGTCGGGATTATAGAGGGGCTTGTTTCTTCAACATGTCGATTACTTTCTCAAGGTGCACCCCATGCGAGCCTTTCACTAAGAGGCAGTGCATGTTCAGCGGGTTTCCGGAGAGGAAATCGTTGAGGTCTTCGGCTTTGGCAAAACTGCGGTAGTTCTGCGGCCGGTTGGTTTTCGCAAAGTTTTCTCCCACCAGATAAACGGTGTCGAATTTGAGTTTTTGCAGAAGATCCACCACCTTTTGGTGCTCATCTTTCGAGGCGCTTCCCAATTCGAGCATATCGCCCAAGATAGGCAGCTTGGTTGCGGAAAAGTGCATTTCGGAAAAGTTCTCCAAAGAAGCCGCCATGCTGGTGGGGTTGGCGTTATAGGCATCGGCGATAATCACATTCTTTCCCACTTGAATGCCCTGCGAGCGGTAGTTGGTGGGTTGATAACGATCCAATCCCTCTTTGATTTCCTGGTCGTTGAGGCTGAAATAACGCCCTATGCAGGCGGCGGCCGCAAGGTTTTCCAGATTGTATTTGCCGATGAGGTTGCTTTCGATTTTGGTGATGTTGGGAGCCGAGGGCGTTCCGTGCAGACAGCAGGTATATTTTACCTGTTCTTCCTCCAAATGGGTCATGCGCAGGAAAACATTTTCCTTAGATCCGTAGCAGAAGCGCTCCACATCGCGGGAGGCGTTCATCAGAATGGGGTTGTCGGCGTTCACAAACACTTTTCCATGCACCTTCTTCACAAATTCGTAGAGGGCGGTTTTGGTGCTCACGATATTGGCGAAAGAGCCGAAGCCCTCCAAGTGCGCTTGTCCGATATTGGTGATGAGCCCGAAAGTGGGCAGGGCGATGCGGCAGAGTTCGGCAATCTCGCCGGGGTGGTTCGCGCCCATTTCGATGACGGCGATTTCGGTGTCGTGCGGCATGGCCAGAATGGTGAGAGGCACCCCGATATGATTGTTCAGGTTGCCTTCGGTGGCATATACCTTATGGCGTACCCCCAATACCGATTTCACGAGTTCCTTGGTGGTGGTCTTTCCGTTGGTGCCTGTGATGCCGATAAAGGGAATCATGCTCCGACGGCGGTGTAAGACCGCTGTCTGCTGCAAGGTCTTGAGAACGTCGTCCACCAAGATACAGCCTTCCCCTTTGGCGTATTTGGGATTGTCGACCACGGCGAAGGCGCAGCCTTTCTCCAAGGCTTCGGCGGCAAAGGCGTTGGCGTCGAAATTATCGCCTTTCAGGGCGAAGAAAATGGAACCCGGCACAATTTTTCGCGTGTCGGTGCACACCGTGCGGTGTTTCCTGTAGAGTTCGTAAACCTCTTCTGCACTATGTTTTTCCATAAAGGAAGTGTGTTTTCCTATTATTAATATACAAAACTGCTTCCACCCAAAAACTCCCGCAAAATGGAAGTGGGCGGAATTTCTCCCTCTTCGATGTTTCTAAAATACGAAAGAAATTTCAATAAACGGCAGGCCTCGCCGTAATGTTCCGAAGTTTCGGGTATTTCGCGCAACAACGGTTCGGCATGTTTCTTCAAGACGCCCAGTTCGAAAAGCAAGGCGGAATTGAATATCACATCGGCGTTTTCCTGATAGGGGAAGATGTTTTTTCCTTCGCCCTTGTTCACGCTCGGCCAACGGCTTATGGTATCCTGTGCCGAGTAGCCCCGGAAGTGGGCGTCGCGCACCATGCGGCGGATAAGGCGGTTGTCGGTGCTGCTTACGGGATTCTGCGCGTCGATGCTGATGTGGGTGAGCGCCGATACGAAAATCCTGAATATATAGCGGTCGTCCAATTGAATCAGGGCGGGGTTGAGCGCGTGAATACCCTCCACTAAAATCAAAGTCTTCGGCGTCACCTTTATCTTCCTGCCTAAGAACTTGCGTTTTCCGTCTTTAAAATCAAACGTGGGAAGCTTGATTTCGGCCTCCTTCGACACATCTAAAATCTGATGCATCTGCTGGTTGAAGAACTCGCGGTCGACAGCCTCCAGACATTCGAAATCGTATTCGCCGTTCTCGTCGAGCGGCGTTTTTTCCCTATCCACAAAATAATCGTCCAACGAAATCTCGGCGGTTTTGTAGCCCAGCACCTGCAACTGCACCGAAAGCCGCTTGCAGAACGTGGTTTTTCCCGACGACGAAGGCCCGCTAATCAATACAATCTTGCAATCGGGTTTCTTGGCCACTTGGTCGGCCATCCATGCAAACTTTCTCTCTTGCAGCGCTTCCGACACCTTGATGAGCCTGCCCGCCCCCTGCTCCTTGATTTCCTTATTGAGGTTGCCCACATACGGCACCCCCATAATCGAAAGCCACTCTTTCTGCTCTTGGAAAGTGTAGAAAAGCTTGCTGCCCTTCTGCCACGTTTCCTTCACCAGAGAACTGTAGAACTCGCGGCCTTTGTTGCGTATCGTGATTTCGGAATCGGGCTTGAGGGCGATTAAGCCGTGGCCGAAATAAGGGTCTATGTGAAAATACTTTACATAGCGCGTCGAGGGCACTAAATAGCCATAGAAATAGTTGGACGTGTTGTCTAACGTATAGACCGAAGTATAAGGCTCGTTGCGGGTCTGGCAGAGCAGGATTTTGTCGTTGAGGTGGTTTTGCTTGAAAATCTCGATGGCTTCCTCGGTAGGCAGTTCCTTGCGCCCGAAAGGAAGGTCGGCGGCAATGATTTCTTCCGCCCGCTTGCGGAGCTGAGCCATAGTGTCGGCATCCACCTTCACCTTTCCGCCCATGATTTCGCAATACATCCCCAACGGGAGGGAGTGTTCCACCTTGAGCGTACATTCCGGCCAAAGGTCGCGCACGGCCTTGAAAAGTATGAAAAGCGTGGAACGCATATACATGGCGTGTCCCTGCGGATGGTAGATGTCTATGAATTCGAGCGTCTTGGGCTTGTAGATTTCGTAATCCAATTCCCGCAACTTATTGTTCACCAATACGCCAAGAATGTCATCTTTCAGCTGCACGCCTTGGTCGGCGGCTATTTGCGCGGCGGTGACGCCTATCGGGTATTCCTTGCGGATGCCCGTGTTCTTGCAGATAATATCAACGGTCGACATACGTTCTACTTTCTTTTTAAAACAGGTTTGAGATATTGTGCCGTATAGCTTTCCTTCACCTTGCAGATTTCTTCGGGCGTGCCTTGGGCAATGATTCTTCCCCCGCCTTTGCCTCCGTCGGGGCCGAGATCCACGATATAGTCGGCGCATTTCACCACATCGAGGTTGTGTTCAATCACCAATACGGTATTGCCCGCATCCACAAGTTTCGAGAGCACGTCCAGCAAAATCCGTATATCCTCGAAATGCAGACCCGTTGTGGGTTCATCCAAGATATACAGGGTGTTTCCCGTGCTTTTCTTCGACAATTCGGTGGCCAACTTGATACGTTGCGCCTCACCGCCCGACAGCGTGGTGGAGGGTTGACCGAGCGTGATGTACCCCAAGCCCACATCGTCCACCGCCTTGAGTTTGGTGCAGATAGAGGGGATGTTCTCGAAGAATTCCACGGCCTGCGCGATAGTCATATCCAACACATCGTTAATCGATTTCCCCTTGTAACGGATTTCGAGCGTTTCTTTGTTGTAGCGTTTTCCGTTGCATTCCTCGCAGGTAACATACACATCGGGCAGGAAATTCATCTCGATGGTCTCCACGCCCGCACCTCCGCATTTCTCACAGCGTCCCCCTTTCACGTTAAACGAAAACCGCCCCGCATTGTATCCCCGAATCTTGGAGTCGGGCAGGGAAGCGTAGAGTTGACGGATTTCGTTGAACACGCCCACATAGGTTACGGGATTGGAACGGGGGCTGCGTCCGATAGGCGCCTGATCCACCTCGATCACTTTGTCGATATGTTCCAAACCTTCGATAGCCAGATAGGGCAGGGGTTCGGCCTGGGAACGGTAGAAATAGCGGCTCAATACGGGTTTGAGCGTCTGACTCACCAAACTCGATTTTCCGCTTCCCGATACACCGGTGATGCAGCTGAACGTGCCCAACGGAATCTTCAAGTCCACGTTTTTCAGATTGTGCCCGCTCGCCCCTTTCAAGACAAGATGTTTTCCCGTTCCGCTGCGGCGTACATCGGGTATGGCTATCTTCCGTTTTCCGTTCAGATAGTCGGTGGTGATGGATTTCTGTTTGAGAAATTCCTCCCAAGGGCCCTGCGCCATCACCATACCGCCCCTTACACCCGCTCCGGGGCCTATGTCGATGATATAGTCGGCCGCCCGCATCATATCTTCGTCGTGTTCCACCACAATCACCGTATTGCCGAGGTCGCGCAGCTGCTTGAGCGAAGCGATGAGCTTGTCGTTGTCTTTTTGGTGAAGCCCTATGCTGGGTTCGTCCAGGATATACAGCACACCCGTAAGGCGCGAGCCGATTTGCGTGGCCAGGCGGATGCGTTGGGATTCGCCGCCCGAAAGGCTGCCCGCTTCGCGCGAAAGGCTCAGGAAGCCTATGCCCACATCGAGCAAAAACTTGATGCGGTTGCCGATTTCCTTCAAAATCTCGTGCCCGATTTTTTTCTGCCAGGCACTGAGGTGCGGTTCCACATCCCTGCACCATTCGTAGAGTTCGTCAAGGCTCATGGCCGAAAGTTCGGCGATGTTCTTGCCGTCTATCTTGAAATGCAAGGCGATATTTTGCAGACGGGTGCCGTGACAATGTTCGCAAACGCGACTGTTCATGAATTGCGAGGCCCATTTCTGCGCATTCAAAGAAGAACTGTCTTCATACAGCCGTTGAATGAAACTATACAGACCGTCGAAATCGATGTCGAATTTCCGGGTCACGCCCACATCTTCCACCACCATGTTCACCATGCGGTGTTCTCCCTCCAAGATGGCGCGTAAACCCTCTTCCGGAATGTCCTTGATAGGTGTCTTGAGCGTGAATCCGTATACCTTTCCGAGAATTTCGATTTGCGAGAAAATCCATTTGTCGCCTAAATAATTCTCGCGTTTTTCGGAGCCGGTGCTTTCTTGCAGGCAGGCAATTCCCCCTTGAAAAATACTCAGGTTCGGATCGGGAATTATCAGATTTTTGTCGGGGAAAGTCTCTCGTCCCAAGCCGTTGCAATGCGGGCAGGCCCCGTAGGGCGAGTTGAACGAAAAAGTGTTGGGTTCGGGTTCGGGGTAGGAGATGCCGGAGGTGGGACACATGAGGTTCCGGCTGTAATGACGCGGGTTTTCTCCATCTTCATCGCAAATCAGGATTTGCCCCTTGCCCTGTTTCATGGCCGTCTTCACGGCTTGCGTCAGACGGGTCTTTCCGTTTTCGCCTATCTGTAGTTTGTCTACAAGAAGTTCGATGTCGTGTGTTTTATAGCGATCCACATACATGCCGAAAGAAAGCTCGGTAATCTCGCCGTCCACGCGCACTTTCAGATAGCCTTGCTTGCGCAGCGCCTCGAACAATTCCCGATAGTGTCCCTTCCTTCCCACCACCATAGGTGCAAGAATCAAAATCTTCTTGTCCTTGTATTCCTTCAGGATGAGGTCGATAATCTGCTCCTCGGTATATTTCACCATTTTTTCGCCCGACACATAGGAATAGGCCTCTCCGATACGGGCGTAGAGCAAACGGAGGTAGTCGTAGATTTCGGTTACGGTGCCCACCGTCGAGCGCGGGTTCTTGTTGGTGGTCTTCTGTTCGATGGCGATGACAGGGCTCAAGCCCTCTATCTTATCCACGTCGGGGCGCTCCAGACCGCCTATGAATTGACGGGCATAGGAGGAGAAGGTTTCCATGTAACGCCTCTGTCCCTCGGCATAAATGGTGTCGAAGGCCAACGACGATTTTCCACTTCCGCTCAAACCCGTAATCACGATGAGCTTTCCATGCGGCATGCTCACGTCTATGTTCTGCAAGTTGTGCGCCCTTGCTCCGTAAACCGAAAGATTTATGTTCTGCATCATTTCAATCAACTGATTTTTGCCCAAAAATTCGCATTGCGGTTTTTTTGCAGTTCCTCGGCAAGCCCCCGGTTTTCGGGCAGGTGCAAATCGGGGTCTTTTTCCAAAATCTCGATAGCCGTGTAACGGGCGGCTTTCACGATATTCTCGTCTTCCACAATATCGGCGATTTTAAGCGACAGCAAACCGCTTTGCCGTGTGCCCTGCAAATCTCCGGGGCCTCGCAGCTTGAGGTCGGCCTCCGCAATCTTGAAGCCGTCGTTGGTCCGTACCATAGTGTCGATTCTTTCCCGCGCATCGTTGCTCAGCTTGTCGGCCGTCATCAGGATACAATGCGACTGCTCGGCCCCTCGTCCCACACGTCCCCGCAACTGGTGCAGCTGCGCCAAGCCGAAACGCTCGCTGTTCTCAATCACCATAACGCTGGCATTGGGCACGTCCACACCCACCTCAATCACCGTGGTCGACACCATTATCTGGGTCTCGCCCTTCTTAAAGCGGTTCATTTCGAATTCCTTGTCCTCGGGGCGCATCTTGCCGTGCACGATGCTTAGCTGGTAGTCGGGAATGGGAAAGGCGCGGCTGATGCTTTCGTAGCCGTCCATCAAGTCTTTCAAATCCAAATTCTCCGACTCCTGAATGAGCGGATATACCACGTAAACCTGCCGCCCCTTGGCAATTTCGTCCTTCATGAACGAAAAGAGCTGCAAGCGGTTATGGTCGGTCAGATGCACGGTTTTGATAGGTTTCCGATTGGGCGGAAGCTCGTCGATGACCGATACATCCAAGTCGCCGTAGAGCGTCATGCCCAAGGTGCGCGGAATAGGCGTGGCAGTCATGACCAAAATATGCGGCGAGACGGTGTTTTTGGCCCATAGTTTCGCCCTTTGCTGCACCCCGAAACGGTGCTGTTCGTCTATCACCACAATACCCAGATTCTTAAAGGCCACACGGTCTTCCAAAAGCGCGTGCGTGCCGATAAGGATATCCATGCTGCCGTCCTGCAGAAGATTGAGCAGAATGTTACGGTCTTTGGTGGCCGTGGAACCGGTCAGAAGACCCACGCGCACATTCATGCCTTTCAACATCTTGGAAATGGAGGCAAAGTGCTGTCGGGCGAGGATTTCGGTAGGTGCCATCAGGCAGGCCTGAAAACCGTTGTCGCAGGCCAACAGCATACACATCAGCGCCACAATGGTTTTTCCGCTTCCCACATCGCCCTGCAGAAGACGGTTCATCTGAAAGCCCGTGCGGGTGTCGGCGCGGATTTCCTTAATCACCCGTTTCTGCGCCCCGGTGAGTTCGAAGCCTAAATTGTGCTGGTAGAAGTAGTTGAACCTTTCGCCCACTTGCTCGAATTTCAAGCCCGGAGTTTTGCTGGTTTTGAGTTTACTCTGCCAGATTTTGAGTTGCAGGAGCAGGAGTTCTTCGAATTTGAGCCGCTGACGCGCACACTCGGCGTGTTGCAGGGAGAGCGGGTGATGCACTTGAATAAAGGCATCTTCGCGGCTGAACAGACCATATCGCGACACAACGGCGGGCGTGAGGATTTCGGGAATGCTGCCGCGCGCCTGCGTGCAGAGGTTGGCGGTGATGCCCGCCATTACTTTGGGGGAAAGCCCGTGCCGGCGCATGGCTTCGGTGCCGGAGTAGAGAGGTTGAATGCCGCCTCCCTCGCTTTTATCCTGTTCTTCCGAACCTGTATCCGAAAACTCAATTTCGGGGTGGTTGATGTTGAGCCGATGATTGAAAATCGAGGGTTTTCCGAATACCTTTAACTCCGCTCCCACCTTGATTTTGGGACTGATCCATTTGAGTCCCGAAAACCACACCAGTTCAATCTGTCCCGTTCCGTCGCCGAATACGGCGATGAGGCGTTTGTTTTTTCCGAACCCTTTTTCTTCGGTCTTGAGGATTTTCCCTTTCAGCGAAACGTAGTTCTTGTCATCGCGAATCTGATTGACGGGAATAAAGCCGCCTCGGTCTATATAACGGAAAGGATAATACTCCAGTAAGTCGCCATAAGTGCTTATGTTCGCTTCCTTTTGCAAGACTTTCGCCTTGGCGGGGCCAACCCCTTTCAAATACTCGATGCTTTGCGAAAAAAAGTCAAACATAACGTGCGTAAAGTTACAAAAAAAAGAGGCGCGGCATACGCCGCGCCTCTTTTCCTTTATGAAAAATCCGAAGTTTAGAATTCCCACAAATCATGCTCGATGTCGAAGAGCATTTCTTCTATTCTTTCGGCCTCACGCATAATGTTTTTGCCTTGTGCGTAGGCGGAAATGGCACGGTCCTGCTGGTTGTCGATTTTGGTGATGTAGCTCTGAAACCAGCGGTTCCAGGCAAACACATCGTCATACGACTGACGCATGGCGCTGTTGTGACGGTTGAAGGATTCGGTCTTGGCGAAAAGGTCGCGCACCGAAGGATAATAGAGCCAGAACAAGGTCTGATTACCCTTGAATTGGCCGGTTTCATCGTCGAACACTTGGATAACGGGAGCCAAGCCCAGCACACGTATGTCGCGAAGGGAACGCTGCTTGTCGATGAACCAGTCTTCCTTGATACGCAGCATCTTCACGTTGTGGATTTGGAAAGAAGAGGTATCGCTGGTGGTGATGAATTGACCGGGATTATCCAAGTCTTCCTTCTGCAACTCGGTGATTCGGGTATTCTGACTGATGAATTCCTCGTAGGTGAGCTGCTTGCGGAAGTCGTCGGTGAGAGGATCGTAAGCCACAATGGTGCCGTCCTGCAAACCCTTCATAATCAAACTCATCAAGCTAATTCTATCCTGCACCGGTTCAATGGGGTAGTAGAGATACTGATTCATTTTCATACGAAAATCCACCATTCTCCAAACACGCCATTTGATGTAGACATCGGCTTCGCGCACGTGCACATAGGGACGCGGTTCGCGGTCGGCGGTGTTTTCCTTCACATAGAAGTTGTCCAAAGGCGGCGTGTCCTCCAAAACCTGAGCCCGGAGGGGGAACGTGCATACGACAGTCAGCATCATCGCCGCAACAATAAGGATTCTTTTCATACGTTTCTATTTTTAGCCTTTTGAGGCTCCTTTTATTTAATCGTTAAAATCATATCACCCAAGAGGCGGTTGCCGTCGGGCATCTTGGCCGTGATGTCGGTGATAAACACTTTGTCGCCGCGGCTGCAACGCTTGAAGTTGTCTATCATCGTTTGGCTGAACTTGTTGCCGTTCGAAGGCATCGAAGCCGAAAGTTCCTGCTTGCGCGACACCTGCACATTGAACGAAGAAATCTGCAAGTTCAGCTCAAAGTCAAAGTCCTTCATCGACACCAACAGACCGCCTGCATTGGCAAGCGTGTTCTTGTCGATTTGCTTCACACCCACTTCCTGACCGTTGATACGGGCTTCGGGATTCGGCACACGCTTCACGCGGAACGGGTATTCACCCATGAGGGTACGTTTCCCGCCCTCGGTCGAATATACCGAAATCACGGCGTTCTGTCCCGGTGTGTTCACTCTCACGTTATACGTGCCGGGGCCGGTCTTGGTGATGGTACCGTTCGTTATGGTCACATCGGTATAGCGTTCGGCTACCCCGCCGCCCAAAGCCGCAACAGGATTATCCACACCCACATAGAACACGTTCATCTTGGTGGCGGCCACCGAAGCCGATGCCTGCCCCACGGAATACGAGAAGTCAAAGGGATAAGACTTCACGCCGAAAGTTCCGGGGATTTCGATGGTTCCCGATACCTTTCTGTCTCCCAAGGAGGTGGTGGGCACCTTATAATGGATGCTACCGCCCTCGCCGGTGTAGGTCTGACCGTTGATAGTGGCCGAAATTTTCGACTTGGAGTCGAAGGCGGCCACGAAGATGTCGGCTTCGAAAGGCGTTCCCAACAGCACGTTGTTCGATACGGGAACCACGCGCGCCGAGATGGTGTCGAACTTGAAGTCGTCTTCGCTCACCGACGAATACAATTTGGAAACCACATCATATTCGGCGTTGAGCACCGAGGCCTGCACCCTGTTCAAGAGAGCCAGGTCGGCAACGATAATGGCGTGATAGAAGTTGTAATACACCCAATCCACCGGTTGCCCGCTCGCATTCTTGTAGTCGCCGTCGGTCTGAAGGGCATCCAGGTTCACCTCGTCGGCATCCTTGCCCAGGATATTGATGAGGAATTCCCTGTATTCGTTCAGTTTTTGTTGCATTTCATACCCCTTGCCATTGTGTGCGGATTCATCCACACCCACAAAGAAACGGGTAGGGTCGTCGTAGTTGTCTTGCTTGGCGATGTCGCGCGGATTGAGAACCTTGGCCTCTTCCAAGGGAATGCCCTCGCTCGCGGCCATCAATTCCCATTTGGTCTGCTGAAGGAAGTCGTACATTTCGTTGGACTTTTCCTTCACCGCCTGCGCCTTGTTCCACTTGTCACCCACTTTCGCTTCGTTGGCAAAGAAAGCCTTTTGGAAGGTATTGTAGGTGAATTCGGTCTTTTTGCGATAGTTCTCGTTGGTGATTTCCAGGGCCTCGTTCACCGTAACAAACGACTTGAGTACCTCGGCAGACACGTTCAGTGCCAACAGGGCGGTGTACACGAGGTACATCATCCCGATCATTTTTTGCCTTGGGGTTTCTTTTGCTCCTCCACTCATTGTCGGATGTTTTTGAGGTTAGGCACGTGTTGCGGCCTGCGGATTCTGCATGGCCGAAAGCATCTGTCCGTATACTTTATTGAGGGCCGCCACCTTGCTCGACAGATCGTCGATTTCCTGACGGAATTTCATCGAGCTTTCCAACGAACCGCTCATGGTTTCCATCATCTTGGCGATATCCTGTTGCAGTTTGGCGTTCACTTCCACCTGCGATTGCGTGGCCTGCACCTGCATCTTATAGAAGTCGCTGAGGGCGGTCATCTGTTCCGTCACCTGGCTCATCTGCGTGGCGTAGTCCTTGTTCACCGTCGCCATATCGGGTAACTGACCGAGGCTCTGCGTGGTCTGCGTGAGCTTTTCGATGCCGTTGCTGAGGCGTTCGAAAATTTCGGGCGAAACCTCTGCCTTCTTGAGCATTTCATCAATCTTTTCCGAGAGCATCTGTTTGCTTTCGGCGTCCAGACTGCTTCCGCCTCCTGTGCCCACGGCAGTAGCCGTGGAACATGCGTAGAGAGGAGCTTGTCCATCTTCATAAAGAGGCGTACCGTCGGGTTTATTTCTCAAGGCGGGATAAACACGGTCCCATTGGGGATCGGGATGCGCTTTGTCGAAAGCCGAGAAGACGAAGATAATGGCTTCGACACTCATACCGACAATAAGCATAAGGCCGGCACCGGGATAGTGGTTAATCTTGAACAGGGCGCCGACAATTACGATACTCGCACCCCAACCATACAAATAGCCCATGAAGCGCTTGTAACCGGGCTTTTCTGTAAAATGCAACTTTGTTGAAGAAGACATATCAAAAAATCAAAAAGTGTTATTAATATACATTAGAACCGCTACCGCTTTGCATGATGCCGCTACCCAACAGAGGCTGCACGCAACGGAAACCCACATACGACTTGCAGGTGTCCTGATATTCGAAAGTGCGGTAGTAAACCTTGCAGATGTCCGCGAAATCCTTGAACGAACCGCCGCGGATAACCTTACGCTTCAGACCGATTCCGTCGTCGGGCTTGGCATCGTAGAGGAAAGCCGGGTTGAAGTCGAGGTTGTTGGCGATACTTTCATCGTAGGCATCCAAGCACCATTCGGCCACATTGCCCATCATATCGTACAAGCCGAAATCGTTGGGAGCGTAGTGACCCACGATGCAGGGGTAGAGCGAACCGTCGGCGGCATAGTCACCGCGTCCGGGCTTGAAGTTACCCAACAGACAGCCGTTGATGTTGCGGGCATAGTTACCGCCCCAAGGATACGGGCTGGCTTCCAGACCGCCGCGGGCCGCATATTCCCATTGGGCTTCGGTGGGCAGTTTGAATTCCTGCACGGTGGGATAACCTTTAGATTCGAGATAGTTGTTATAGAGTTCGCTTCTCCATTTGCAGAAAGCTTCGGCCTGCTTCCAGTTCACGCCCACCACGGGATAGTTGTCGTAGAGAGGGCTGTTGAAATAGCCGGCCACCATGGGGTCGTTGTAGGAATACGACCAGTCGAAGATCCAGCAGAGCGTGTCGGGATATACGTTCACAACGTGTTTCTGCAGGAACTGCTGACGCGAGCGCATCGACTGCGGACGGTTCACGAAAGAACCGTAGTAAACGCCGTCGTCGGGCATCTCTCCGCCCCAGCTTTTCTGCGCGGCACCCTTGTAGTCGTAAGACCAATATTCGTAGTTCAACTTTCTTACATCAAACTCCTTGCGGTGAGCAAAGCGTTCTTCCTCGGGCAGATAGAGGTCGGCCACGGCCTCCACCATTTCGGGCGTCCATTTGTTGAGTTTGGTGTTCCAGTTAATCTGCGGTTCACCATCCTCTTCCTCCGATTCTATCTGGAAACCTTCGATACCGTTTTCGGCCAAAGCCTTGCGGATATGGTATTCTCTCACATAATCCACAAACTGACGGTATTCGTTGTTGGTGATTTCGGTTTCATCCATGAAGAAGTCGCTCATGGACACAGTTCTCATATTGAGAATTTGATAGGAGGGGTCGAAACCGCCCGCACCCAAAACGAAACTTCCACCCGGAACATAAACCATTCCGAAAGGAACCTGGGGTCCCATTTTCTGACGGTTTTGCGCGCCTATCAACTCTCCGTTCCCGGAATTGCTGCAACTCCACAGGAGAATGGCGGCAAAGGCCGTCGCCGTTAAATTTCGCACATCCAACAGACTTGCTACTCTTTTCATTGTATAATAGTTATTATTTAACGCCAACAACCCGCTACTTTTACAAGTATCGGGCATTCTTGTAATCCGTGTTTACTTTTTCACCCTCCAAACCGAAGCAATAGCGAACCATTACTTCGAACGAACCTCCTATCTTGGAGGCGCGTATCATGTTCGAGGCCGTGATGTCGTAGGCCGCGCCGATTTGCAACTTGCCGATGTTGATACCGGCGTTGATGCAAACCGCATCCCTCAGGCGATAACCCAAACCGGCCCAAAAACGTTTGTTAAAGGTGCCGGTGATGTTTATCATCCAGTTTACCTGATGAAAGTCGGTTTCCAAATAGGTCGAGGGGGTAAACTCAACCTTGGGGAGCGAGGGGAAGGAAACCGTGTAGCTCCCGTGTACCACTACCGTCCGGCTGGGACGGTAACTTATCTTCGAACTCCGGTGCGAAATGAGGTTGTTGAGCCCGATGCCCACCGAATAATGTTCGTTTCCAAGCAAATAAAA
>CAMWQD010000004.1 GCA_947176325.1 uncultured Bacteroidales bacterium
CAGGAAGCAATAACTTCGTTCTCTCGGCAGAGCCAACCTGCAAGCAAAGCTTGCGTTTGTCTCTGCGCTCAACTTTTTGTACTTTCGCGCCACTTAAAACCTACAATAATTTAAAAAGATGAGTCAGATTGCAAGCATTCATGCACGTCAGATCTTGGATTCCAGAGGAAATCCTACCGTAGAAGTTGATGTTCTTACCGCCGCCGGCTTTTTAGGCCGCGCCGCCGTTCCTTCGGGCGCCTCCACGGGTGTTCACGAAGCGGTGGAGTTGCGCGACGGGGATAAGAAATCTTTCGGCGGAAAGAGTGTCCTGAAGGCCGTAAAGAATGTTAACGAAGTTATCAGCAAAGAATTGCAAGGCATGATGGTGGAAGAACAAAACGCCATCGATGCCAAGATGCTTGCCTTGGACGGCACGCCCAACAAAGGCAAGTTGGGGGCAAACGCCATTCTGGGCGTTTCGTTGGCCTGCGCCAAAGCCGCCGCACAGGAATGCAACCAAGAGCTTTACCGCTATGTGGGCGGGGTGAACGCCAACACGCTTCCCATCCCCATGATGAACATCCTCAACGGAGGTTCGCACGCCGACAGCAACGTCGATTTCCAGGAATTCATGATTATGCCGGTGGGGGCTCCTTCGTTCAGCGAAGCTTTGCGCTGGGGCGCCGAAACGTTCCACGCCTTGAAGAATGTGCTCAAGAAAAAAGGCCTTTCGACGGGTGTGGGCGACGAAGGCGGTTTCGCTCCCAACCTCAAGTCGAACGAAGAGGCTTTGGAAGTGATTCTGCAAGCTATCGAACAGGCCGGCTACAAACCGGGCGAAGACATTTTCATTGCCCTCGACCCTGCTTCGAGCGAATTCTATCTTACCGACGAGAAAGTATATCACCTGCACAAATCTTCGGGTGAGAAACTCACCTCCGCGCAAATGGCCGACTTCTGGGCCGACTGGACCAAGCGCTATCCCATCATCTCGATTGAAGACGGTATGGCCGAAGACGATTGGGATGGTTGGAAAGCCTTGACCGACCGTATCGGGGGCAAGTGCCAGTTGGTGGGCGACGACTTGTTCGTAACCAACAGCGCACGTCTGAAAATGGGTATCGAGAAGCAAGTGGCCAACTCCATTTTGGTGAAGGTGAACCAAATCGGTTCGCTCACCGAAACCATCAACGCCGTGAACATGGCCTACCGCAATTCGTACACGGCCGTGATGAGCCACCGCTCGGGCGAAACCGAAGACACCACCATCGCCGACCTGGCCGTGGCCTTGAACACGGGTCTTATCAAGACCGGTTCGGCCTGCCGCAGCGAGCGTATCGCCAAATACAACCAATTGATGCGTATTGAGGAAGAATTGGGTGATATGGCCTACTATCTCGGCAAGGATTTCAAATTCCTGAAGAAGTAATCTACAAGTTTTCGGGAACGGAAAAGCGGCGGATTTTTTCCGCCGCTTTTTCTATATTTGCGCTTCGTGTCGCGTATGCAGAAAATATCATTCCCTTTGCTTGTTTTTCTCGGCGTGTTGTTGGGAAACACAAGTCTTCGGGCGCAATCCCGTCCCGACGAGGGGAGTTTTTTTTCCGTTTTTCAAACGGATACGTCCATTCGCGACGGCAATCTCGGCAACAAGGGTGTCCGCCCGCGGGTGGGATTGGTCTTGAGCGGGGGCGGTGCCAAGGGCATCGCGCACGTGGGGGCGTTGAAGGTTATCGAGGAGTTAGGCATTCCGATTGATTTTGTGGGGGGCACGAGCATGGGCTCTATCGTGGGCGGTCTGTATGCCTACGGCTATTCGGCGCATCAGCTCGACTCCATTTTCCTGGCCGCCGACTGGAGGCTGTTGCTCAACGACCAGCCCGAATGGACGGATGTCTTCTACGAAGACAAAAAAAACTATATGCTGAGCCTGCCCTTCGACTTCAAGAGCGACAAGTCGATTGTGCCCATCGGATTCCTGCGCGGCCAGCACATCAACAACCTTTTCTATACCCTCACCTCGCAATCCTGTCACTACAAGACCTACCGGGATTTCAACATTCCTTTCTTTTGCGTGGGCGCCAATATCGTGAACGGGCAGGCCGTCTACATGGACAGCGGCAACCTTGCCATGTCGATGCGGGCGAGCATGGCCGTGCCGGGAGTGTTCGCGCCCGTGAAGATGGACACGATGATTTTGGTGGACGGCGGGGTGCTCAATAACTTTCCCGTGGATATCATGCGCGAAAGAGGCGCCGATATCGTCATCGGGGTGGATGTGGGTTTTTCGTATGCGGGGGCGGAACGCGCCACCAGTTTTCTCGGGGTTTTGGAAGAAGTGGTGTTTATGGGTGCCAAGAACCGCGTACTCAACAACCGCAAGATGTGCGATGTGTTGATACGCCCCAACATGAAGGGGTTCAACACCACCAGTTTCGGGCAGGCCGACTCGCTTCTGCTGCGGGGCGAACAGGCGGCGCGCAGTCCCGAAATCTACGCCCAACTGAAGGCGCTGGCCGACTATCTCAAGGACTATGCGCCGGATCCGGAAAAGGAGAAGCGTCCCTACCTGCCTCCCGAGCAGATTTTCGTAACCGAAATACGCTACGAGGGGTTGAAGAAATACAACGAGAACTTCATTCACCAATCTTTGCAGGTGGAGGTGAACAAGTGGAACAAATTGGACGACATCCTCGAGGGTATCAACCGTGTGTACGGCACCAATGTGTTCAGTTCGGTGACGTATGAGCTCAAGCAAGACCCCGACCGTTTGGACGGCACGATATTGGTGGTGCGTCTGGAGGAATCGCCCGTCAATTCGTTCAAGGTGGGCGTGCGCTACGACAACGACCGTTCCGCCGCGCTTTTGGCCGGCGTAAAATTCCGCAACCTCGGCTTCCGGAACTCGGCCTTGACCGTTGATGTGGAGCTGTCGAGAATGGTGGCCGCCCGCGTCGACTATTCGGTGCGTCCCAATTGGAGACGGCACAAAAAAGGCTATTCGCTGTGGACGCCGAGCGCCAACGTCAGTTTCGAATATTATCGGGTGAGCAGTTATCTCTACCGCGACCCCGACGACTTCCGCATCCAAACGTCGGAGGTGCGCTCCAACCGCTACAAGGTGCGTCTCTACGGGCAGTCCAATTGGAAACTCAATGTTTTGGGCGGGGGTATCGGCTACGAATACGCTTTCAACAAGGAGTTTTCTTCGGATTCTCCCCTGCGGAACGATGTGTTCAACAACTCGTATGTATTCCCGTATCTCTACTTCAAGCACAACAGTTACAACGCCAAATTCTATCCTACCAAGGGTTCGAAGATGAATCTGGAGGTGAACCTGCCCGTGAAGGTGGGGCGGGACGGCGACAGGCAGAATGCCGCGCCTTTGTTCCTGAGCGCTTATTGGACATCCGATTTCGCTATCGGCATCGGCAAGCATTTTGCGCTCTATCCCGGTTTCACGCTCGGGGCCATTCTCTTCAACAACGGAAAGAACATTCCCATTCAGCAACAGTTCTTCCAAGGCAGCTGCGCCGATATTTCCGGCTGGTATCATTCGGTTCTGCCGGGCGTGCAGCTGGGGCAATCGAGCGGTTACGAACTCATCAATGTGCGTCTTACCGCACAAATCATGCTCTTCAAGAATCTGTATCTGAGCCTGCGCGGGGGCATCGGCAAGGCGGAATATGAATTGATAGACATGGTGCGTCGTTGGGATCGTCTGCTCTATGGCGGCAACATCGGAATTTCGTACAACACGCCCGTGGGCCCGGTGGGTTTGAGCTTCCAAACATCCAACGTGCATAGTTTCAACGTTTTCTTAAATATCGGATATTGGTTCTGAGCCTCTTGCAATAAAGCGGGTTTTACGTTAACTTTGTAGGATTTCAGTATCCGCTTATGTTGTTTCGCCAGATAGTTGGACAAAAGGAACTCATAGAGAGTTTGATAAAGGCCGTTTCTTTGGGCAGGGTGCCCCATGCCCAGTTGTTTTGGGGGCCCGAAGGCAACGAGAAACTTGCCTTGGCGTTGGCCTATGCGCAATACCTCAACTGCACGAACAGGCTCTATGCTTCGCAGGGGGCGGACTTGGGCGGGCTTTCGTCGGATTCGTGCGGACAATGCCCTTCCTGCCGCAAGTTCGAAAAACTGGTTCACCCCGACCTGCACTTCATCTATCCCAACAATATCAACGGGGGCTCGGTGAAGAAGGATTCCCAAAGTTTGGATTATATCGACCTCTGGCGCGAAACGCTTCTGAAGAACGATGCGGAATTCAGCTATAACGAGTGGATTGAGAAAATGGATATAGGCGACCGCCAGGCCATTATCAACATTCGCGACTGCGGCAGGATTTTGCAGACCTTGAGCCTGAAATCGTCGGAGGCAAGATTCCGTATCATCGTGATTTGGATGATTGAGAAACTCAGTCCCACGATTGCGTCCACGCTCTTGAAGACTTTGGAGGAGCCCGAGCCGCAAACGGTTTTCCTCTTGGTTTCGGAAAACACGGATCAAATCCTGCCTACGATTCTGAGCCGGACGCAAATGGTGAAGGTGCCGCGTATCGAGAACGCCGATATTGAGCGGCATCTGTTGGCGCGGGGTGTGGAGGCGGCCACGGCGCACCGTGCCGCCGGGGAGAGTTCGGGCAATCTGATTACCGCCCGTCTGCGTTGTTCGCACAACGAAATCCGCGAGAATTTCCACGCGAGTTTCGCCGATTGGATGCGTCTGTGCTTTAGGGTGGACATGCCTGCCCTGGTGGCTTTTGCCGAGCGGCAGAAATCCTTGGGGAGAGAAAATCTCAAGTTCTTCTTCGAACATTGCATGGACGAGATTCATGCCTGCCTCCTTATCGGAAACAACTGCGCCGACAAGGTGTTTGCCGATGCGGAAGAAAAGAAGTTCTGGACGAATTTTTCGAAATTCGTGACCGGAGAAAACATAAATCATTATTACAAAATTTTTGACGATGCCATTTTTGCCGTGGGACGTAATGCCTATGTGCCGACGCTGATTACCGACATGAGCATGGAACTCTGCCGGGTATTGGCCGCGGCGCAACAGGCCTTGAAGAAGGCGGGAAATGGCGCGAAAGCATAGAAAGTTATGGAAGAAAACGAAGTATCTACTCCCAAGAAGAAGCCCTACAAGGATTTGAGTGAAGAGCTGGAGGCGCCCCGTGCGGAAATCCCCGACTTGAACGACTTTAATCAAGACGAGATTTTCGGGCGCATGAATACTTGCGAGAACATCTACAACAGCCGTGGTCTGGCAAAGGCGCCCCGCGAGGAGGAATCGGGCCGCGACCGCTATGTGCAGATGTGTCGGTGCGCGCAGATGCACAGTTACGAATGGACGGATCTTTTTCCCAATCTGAGCGCGGGAAGCGACTTCCCCATCGTGCAGGTTCGTTTCAAGAATACGCACAAAGACTTTTTCCGTCTGCCCGAAAATGAAGACGGCAAGTCTTTCGCCACGGGCGACGTAGTGGTGGTGGAGGCAGCCAACGGTCACGATACGGGTGTGATTTCGCTGCGCGGTGAATTGGTGCGTCTGCAACTCAAGAAAAAAGGGATTTCCGATATATCGGCCCTGCGGAAAATCGTGCGCAAGGCGCGTCCCAACGACCTCGACAAATGGGTGGAGACCATACAGGCCGAAAAGGAGATGCAGCGTCGGGCGCGGGTGATTGCCGCCCAATTAGGGTTGAGCATGAAAATCAACAATGTGGAAATTCAGGGCGACTTCACCAAAGCCATTTTCTACTACACGGCCGAAGACCGTGTGGATTTCCGCCAACTCATCAAGCTCTATGCCGAGGAATTCAAGGTTCGGGTGGAGATGCGCCAAATCGGGGCGAGGCAGGAGTCGGGCACGCTCGGAGGCATCGGTTCCTGCGGGCGCGAGTTGTGCTGTGTGACGTTTTTGAATAATTTTTCTTCGGTGAGCACACACGCGGCAAGGCTTCAGCAGGTGTCGCTCAATCCGCAGAAACTGGCCGGGCAGTGCAGCAAGCTCAAATGCTGCCTCAACTACGAATACGATGTGTATCGCGATGCGATGAAGACCATGCCCGACGCTTCGGTGATACTGCATACCGAAAACGGCGATGCGCGGTGTATCAAAATCGACCCGCTCAAACGCACCCTCACCTACGTTTACGAGGAATCGCACGGCAATATCGAGTTGACCGCCGACCGTGTGTTCGACATCATCGCAAAGAACAAGGAGGGTGTGACGGTGGGCAGTCTGGTGGATTTCGTGAAGCCCGACACGGAAAAGACCGAACCGAAAATCAACTTCCAGAATGTGGTGGGCCAAGACGACCTGACCCGCTTCGACAAACCCAAGAACAACAAGGGAAAGGGGCGCGAGAAGCGCACCTTGTCGAAACCTGTGCCGGCAAACAAAGCCGCGTCGGAAGGGAAACCGTCGGCCGAGGGCAAGACCGTGGGCAAGCCTGTGGGCAGGCCGGTACGCACCTTGCAGAAACCTGTTTTGAAAAACGCTTCAAACAACGCTTCGCATGACACTGCTCAAAAATAAATGGCTTCGGATTTGCAGAAACTTGGCCGGGGTGCTTTGTCTCTGTTTCGCGGCGGCTTCCTGCGGTTCGAAGAACCTGTTGGACGAAACCGGCGAGACGCCTCTCCCCGCGTGGGAATACGATGAACCCGTATGCTTCGGGTTCTTTCTGAACGCCCCCGATACCGCCCTGCCTTGCGATTTGATATTCAGCCTCAAGCATACCGGAGACTTCGCTTGGTCGAATGCCTTTTTTCTCATCACCACGGTCTTTCCCGACATGAACACTTCCGTCGATACGTTGGAGTGTCTTCTTGCGGAGCCGTCGGGGCGTTGGTACGGCGACCGTTTGGGAAAATACTACTCGATGAGCGTGCTCTACAAACAGGGCATCCGTTTCCCCATGCCGGGCGAATATCGCTTTGTCATTCAGCACGCCATGCGGGACGACGCATTGAAGAACATCACGGCGGTGGGATTGAAAATCTCTCCGACAGAACGTTAGCCGGCAAGGCTCTAAAAACATTGGACGCATGAAAGAGAAAATCCAAGACGACGATTTTTCGAGATACCGCAATATCCTTTGGGCTGTTTTCGGCTCGATGATAGGCTTGGTCGTTGCCATTTTCTTGCTTATCGGCTCGGGAACCTTGGGCTTTATGCCTTCTTTTGAAGATTTGGAAAACCCCGAAAGCAACCTGGCGTCCGAGATTCTTTCTTCCGACCAAATCATCTTGGGTTCGTATTATGTGGAAAACCGCTCGAATGTGGAGTTCAGCGAGCTTTCGCCCTATCTGGTGCAAGCCCTGATAGCCACCGAAGACATCCGTTTCTACACGCACAGCGGCGTGGATTTGCGCTCGTTGGGGCGGGTGCTTTTCAAAACTATCCTGAGCCGCGACAAAAGCTCGGGCGGCGGCAGCACAATTACCCAACAGTTGGCCAAGAACCTTTTTCCCCGCAAAGACCTCGGAAAAATCGGACTGGCTTTCCGCAAGTTCAAGGAATGGGTGATTGCCGCCAAATTGGAGCGCAACTATGCCAAGGACGAAATCATCGCCATGTATTTCAACACCATGGATTTCGGAAACAACGCCTATGGCATCAAGACCGCCGCGCAGACCTATTACGGCAAACATCCCTCGGAATTGGATATTGACGAAGCGGCCGTATTGGTGGGTATGCTCAAGGCCACTTCCTACTACAATCCCGTGCGCCGTCCCGAAAAGGCCCTGCAAAGGCGCAACGTGGTGTTCTCTCAAATGTTGAAGGCCGGTTATCTCACCGAGGAGCAGTTTGCGGAATACTCGCAGAAGCCCATCGACATGAGCCGTTTCTCGCGGCAGACACACGAGGAGGGCTTGGCCACCTATTTCCGCGAATACCTGCGCCAATGGCTCACCGAATGGTGCAATACCCACCGCAAGGCCGACGGTTCGCGCTACAACTTGTATAAAGATGGTTTGAAAATCTATACCACCATCAATTCGCGCTTGCAGAAACATGCCGAAGACGCGGTGCGGGAATGGATAGGCGGCACCTTGCAGAACGATTTTTATCGGGATGTGAGGGGAAAGTATGCACCGTTTTCCTCCGATTTGACGAAAGACGAGGTAAACAAGTTCATGGTGCAGGCCATGAAGAATTCCGACCGCTACAAGGCGATGAAGAAAGCGGGGTCGTCGCATAAGGAAATCGAAGAGGCGTTTCACACCAAGGTGAGGATGAAGGTGTTTTCCTGGCACGGCGAGATAGATACCGTGATGAGCCCGTGGGATTCGCTCTGGTATCACAAATGGTTCCTGCATTGCGGCCTGATGTCGGTGGAGCCGCAGACGGGTTATGTGCGCGCCTATGTGGGCGATATAGACTACAAGTATTTCAAGTATGATAATGTGACGCAGGGACGGCGGCAGGTGGGTTCCACATTCAAGCCCTTTGTCTATACGTTGGCCATGCAGGAAGGGGAATTCCTGCCTTGCACGCAGGTGCCCAACGTGCCGGTATGTATTCCGCTTTTCGACGGCACCGAATGGTGTCCCACCAACTCGGGACACGCGCGCGAGGGCGAAATGGTGAGTCTTCGTTGGGCTCTGGCCAATTCGGTGAACTTCATTTCGGCCTACCTCATCAAGCGTTTCCCGCCCGAAGCGGTCATCAATCTGGTGCGCCAAATGGGCATCACGGCTCCTATGGAAGCGGTGCCGTCCATTTGTTTGGGCACTATGGATATTTCGGTGAAGGAAATGACGAGCGCCATGAGCACCTATGCCAACAAGGGCATTCATATCGAACCTATTTTCGTGACCCGCATCGAGGATAAGAACGGTTTGGTGCTGGAGAACTTCACCCCGAAGCATCAGGAGGCCATGAGCGAGAAAACGGCCTATCTGATGTTGGATCTGATGCGGGGCGTGGTGGATGAAGGCAGTGCGGGACGTTTGCGGTGGCGTTACGGCTTGACGCAGGCTATCGCCGGCAAGACAGGTACCACGCAGAACCACTCGGACGCTTGGTTCATGGGCATTACGCCCACCCTCACCACGGGCGTATGGGTGGGAGGCGAATTACGCTCCATTCACTTCAACAGCATGCGGTTGGGGCAAGGTGCCAATGCGGCTCTCCCCATATGGGGCATCTATATGAAAAATGTCTATGAAGATCCCGAACTGAATTTCCCGCAGGAGGATTTCGCCGCTCCCGAAGGGCTCAATATCGACCTGCGTTGCAAAGGACAGGCCGCTCCCGAATCGGAAGACAGTCCGCGCGAAGACTACAAACCCGTCTCGGACGAAGACCTGAACCTGCACGAATTGATGTAAGCGGTTTTATTCCTGAAAGTAGACACGGGGAACACGGGGCGAAATGCCGGTGAGCACCTCGTAGGGAATGGTGCCGAGGGCTTCGGCGGCATGCGAAACAGGATGTTCCTTGCCGAAGATAATGACGGTATCTTTTTCGCGGGCTTCGACATCGGTAACATCAATCATGCACATATCCATGCAGATGCTTCCTATAATGGGCACGAGAGACCCGTTTATCCATACCTTTCCGTTGCCGTTTCCCAAATGGCGGTTGAGGCCGTCCGCATAGCCGATGCCGATAACCGCCACAGTGGTGTCGCGCTCGGCCACGAAACGCCGTCCGTAGCCTACCGCCTCGCCTTTCCTGATAGAACGGATAAGGGAAACGGAGGTCTTGAGCGTGGAAACGTTCTCCAAATGCGTCTGCATGGCTCCGTCGGTTCCCACACCGTATAGGCCGATTCCCAAGCGAACCATATCGTATTGATATTCGGGAAAGTAAAAGATGCCTGCCGTATTGAGGCAATGACGCATAATCTTATAGGGAAAAGCCGCGAGAATACGCGCGCTCACTCTCTCGAAACATTCCAGCTGCCGCCGCGTATACATTTCCATTTCCGGCATATCGGCGGTGGCCAAATGGGTGAACACCGACTCCACCTTGATGCGGGGCTCGTTCCGCAGGCGCGTCAACAAAGTTTCCACGTCGGCTTCTTCAAAGCCCAAACGGTGCATACCCGTATCGAATGCCAAGTGTATCTTGACGCGGGCGGGACGTGTTTCCCCCACATTGTCCAGATAGGCTTGCAGGCTGTCGAGCACGCCGTAGCTGTAAATCACGGGCTCCACGTTTTCTTGCAAGAGGGTTTCCATGCCGCCGCTTTCGGGATTCATGCACATGATGGGCAGTTGAATTCCGTTGCGCCTCAAAGCCACCGCCTCGTCGGGATAGGCCACCGTAACGTAGTCCACATGATTGTATTCCAAAACGTCGGCAATCTCGTGACTTCCGCTTCCATAGGAAAATGCCTTACCCATCACCATCAACTTGGTTTCGGGCTTGATAAGGCTTCGGAAAAAGTTAAGGTTGTGCACCAAGGCCGTTAGGTTAACTTCCATAACGGTTTCATGCACCCTCTTTTGCAGAAGCGCGCTGATTTTCTCGAAGGCAAAGGGTCGGGCGCCTTTGAGCAGCACCGCCTTGCCCGCATAGTCCGCAGGCTTGAAATCGGCCAGAAACGCTTGGGTGTCCGGATAGAAGCGGGCGTTCGGAATAGCGGTGAAGAGCGAGGAATGACGTGTCAACGCCCGCCCCACCCCGACAAATTCTTCAATGCCCCGGGCCGCCAAAGCTTCCGCCACATCGCCGTAAAGTTCCCTTTCGGAAAGCGCCGATTGAAGAATGTCCGAACACACCACGCACCGATGATGACCGCGGCCATATCCGCACAGGAAATCGAGGGCGATAGTGAACGAATTGAAATCGGAATTATACACATCGCTCACCACAAAACTGTTGTAAACGCCTTCCTTTATCTCCATACGCATTTCCACGGCGGGCAGCCCCGGAAAGCGACGGGCGATTTCGGTCTGCGGATAGCCCGAAGCAAGCATGAAAAGCCAGCAGGAAAGCGCGTTTTCGATAGAAGCCCTGTCGAAAAAAGGAATCCGCAGGGAGAGTTCTTCTCCTCGATACAAAGCCCGCAGAAGCATACCGTTTTCAATGCGTTCCTTGGCAATGAGCCTCAAATCGGCCTCGGTGTCCGATGCGCACGAAAAAGACAGCAAACGCACACCGCGCAAAGATTCGGCGCAGGAGATTTCCCGCGTTATATCGGCATAATCGGCACAATAAATCAGCGTATCCGTGCCTTGGAAAAACTTGAGTTTCTCGCGGATTTTCTCGTCCCGGCTTGCAAAACCGGCATCGTGCGCCGCCCCGATATTGGTGAAGATGCCTATCGTGGGCCGTATGATTTCCTGTAGGTTTTCCATTTCGCCGCCTTGCGAAATCCCCGCCTCGAAAATACCGATGTCGTGAAACTCTCCCATTTGCAGCACCGACAGCGGCACGCCGATCTGCGAATTGAAACTCTTGGGGCTGGATACAGGATTTTTATCAAAATGAAGAAGATAGGTGAGCCATTCCTTGACCCACGTTTTCCCGTTGCTCCCCGTGATGCCCACCACGGGAAACGAAAACCTTTCACGATGCTCTCTCGCCCAACCCTGCAAGGCTTTCAAGGTATCGGGAACCACGAGGAACACGGCTTCGGGCATTTCTTTCTCCCAGTTTGCGGAAACCTCGCTCACCAAAAAATAGCGCACGCCTTTCCGATAGAGCGGTTCGATATAGCGGTGGCCGTTGTTGTTGCGGCCTACCAATGCCACAAACAGGCAGTGTTCCGCACGCGAAAAACTGCGGCTGTCTATCAGCACCCTCTCGATACGCACCTGCGCATCGAAGCCTTTGCCTACCGCCTGCGCTCCCGTGCGGGCGGCCACTTGTTCCAAGCAAACCGGTTCTATCTTCATCCTTATCGCGCTAAAAAACTAATCTTCCTCGTGACTGTCGCGGCGCGAAGAACCCGCGCAGGGCAAGGGATTTTCGGAGAGCCGTCGGTAGAGCATGCGCGAAGCGTCTATGTCTATGGCCGCACAAAGGGCGCGGAACAGACTGCGGAACGATTCTTCGGCGTTGAGCCCTTCGAAGACGGGTTCGATATGCACCACCGGCAACGAAGCCGTGTAGTAGCACGAGTCCGCTTTGCCGTATAGGGAAAAGCAAAGGTTCATCTGCTCCTTATACATACAGAGAACCGCATCGAAAGCCCTTGATTCGAGCGAATTGAAGAAAGTGTCCGCCGCATAGGGCCCGAAAACGGGAATGCCGCTCTCGAACAACGACACCACCACGGGCTTTATCTTTCCCGTATCGGCGGCGGTGAGTTCGCCCGAAGCATGGTCTTTGTTGGTGCTCAGAACCGCGATACGGGGCGCAGTGATGGAAAAATCGGATTTGAGCGTCTGGTATAAGTCGCGGATACGCTGTTCCACCCGTTGGGGCGTGAGATAGGCCTCTACATTCTCCTTGTCGGCGGCTGTAAGGAAACTGAGACGGAGCCGGCTTCCGCAAAGCAACATACGGAAAGGGTTTCCGCTTTCGGCGGTGTGGACGGCCTGCGCCACCATCATCGCCGTATTCTTGAATTCGGGATGACGGCTGCGGATGTTGGTCTCCGAAACGGGCAACGAAACCAAAGCCCGCAGGTGTTTGTTCCGCAAATCCGACACGGCTTTCTCGAGCAGGAGGTAGGTGTCGTCCGCATCCTGCCCCTCGTTGGCAATCATCTGCAGACGCTTGCCTTTTATATCCTGCACCTGCTTCTGCACCAAAGGATTCATCTCGCCCATACCCACCGACTTTGCCGCCGTGGCCCATTTGGAGGGCGAACCATAGACAAAGGGCAAGGCTGTTTCGAAAGCGCTTGCATCGGCCAAAAGCCGCGCCATAGCCTCATATTCGAATACGCTTCCGTCGCCTTGAAAAACGCCTATCTTGAGCCTTTCTTCCTTGTCCTGTCTTACGGGACGGCTATGAATTTCTTTCTCCATGCTATCTTATTTTTTTGAGGAACGTGCCTTTTCCTTGCCGCCGTTTTCCGCATAGTGCCGCAGGAATTCCACCAACAGACGCAAGCCGTAGGCCGTGGCGCCGGGGCCTCTGTATCCGTCGCGCTTGGAAAGATATTCCACACCCGCCACGTCCAGATGCACAAACGGACATTCGCCCGCAAAATGCTTGATGAATTTGGCCGCGGTAATCATACCCGCAGAACCGCTGCCGCAATTCTTGAGGTCGGCAACTTTGGAAGCGAGTTCCTTTTCGTATTCCTTCCACATGGGGAAGAAACACAGTCTTTCGTGCGTCCGCGCACCGGCCTGCAACAAAGGTTCCGTATAACGGTCGGCATTCTCCTGCATCGCTGCAATGCCCTGCGAACCCAAGGCCCGCGAAGCCGCTCCCGTGAGCGTAGCCACCGTAACCACCAGTTCGGGGTCGAAATTCTTGCAGCCGTAGGCCACCGCATCGGCCAAAATCAAACGGCCTTCGGCATCGGTATTGACAACCTCCACCGTGGTGCCGTCGTACATATTCAGTATATCGCCGCTCACCATCGCATTGCCGTTGAGACGGTTGTCGGTGGCGGGCATCAGGGCCTTGATGTAAACCGGAAGTTTGAGAGCCGCCACCGCACGCACCACGCCCATCACCACGGCCGCTCCCGCCATATCGGTCTTCATCTCGTCCATATAATTGCCCGTCTTGATGTTCATGCCGCCGGCATCGAACACTATACCCTTGCCCACCAGCACAATCGGCTTCTTATTGACCGCCTTGGCAGGCTTGTATTCCATTTCGGTGAAAGAGGGCTTGTCTATACTGCCTTGATTGACACCGAGCAAGCCGCCCATGCCCGACTGACGCAAACGCGCATCGCTCCACACCTCCACCTTGATGCCCGATTTCGAAGCGCTTTCCTTGGCCGCACCGGCCAACTGCGCGGCATTGAGCGAGGAAAACGGCAAATCAATCAGGCGGCGGGCACGCTTCACCTCCTCGCAAAGAGCTTTCACCCGCGCCACCTGCGCGGCGCTCACCACCAAAGAGCGGAAGGAAAAACGGAATGCCTTTTCCTTCTTCTTTTTGAATTCATCGAAGCGGTAATCGGCCAAATAGATACCTTCCATAAAAGCCGACACTTCCTCATCGTTCTGCCAAGTGGAGTCTATGATTTCCACATCGTAACATTTCTCGGCGCGCAAGACCTCCACCACATCGGCGGCGGTGGAACGGATTTTTTCGAGACGTTCCGCCTCGCTCAGATTCTTTCCGTCCGGGGCGAAACAGATGAAATGCGGCACGGGCAAGGGGAAAAACGTGTGGAGTTTCTCGTCTTTAAGACGTGCGGTCGCGTGGTGTATTTCCGCGCGGGTGGGTCTTCCCTGCCCTTCCATTTGGAAAAGTTCCGGGGGCGTGCCCGCATTCACCAAATAAATCTCGGCTGTTGCAGCCGATGTCTCTTTTTTCATAACTTTCTCTCTATAAAAACTATTCATCGGCCATTTCTACCGCTTTGGCCATACGGGTGGCGGTGTTGCCGTGGTGCAGCTCAAAATTCGGACAGTCTTCGTGCCTCCCCGACGAACAGCACGGTGCGCCGCTCTCCCGAGCGGCGCACCGATGACTGAACGTGCCGTTTTTCTTAAGCAGCACCCGCACGCTCAAAGCCACGAGGCAAAATGCCACGACAAGCAAGGTGAAGACAAGCAACATCATGCAGGATTATTCTTCGGCGGGAGCGACCTTGCCTCCGTTTTCCTTGGCAAGCAAAGCCTCGCGCACCTTCTGTTCCAATTCGTCGCTCAACTCGGGATTGTCGGCCAAAAGCTGTTTCACCGCATCCCGGCCCTGTCCCAATTTGGTATCGTTGTAGCTGAACCACGAACCGCTTTTCTTGACGATGTTGAGATCGACGCCCAAGTCGATGATTTCGCCCACTTTCGAAATACCCTGTCCGTAGAGCAAGTCGAATTCGGCCTGACGGAAAGGAGGCGAAACCTTGTTCTTCACCACCTTGACGCGCACACGGTTGCCCACGGCATTGTCGCCTTCCTTAATCTGCGAGATGCGGCGGATATCCAAACGCACCGAAGCGTAGAATTTCAAAGCGTTACCACCCGTAGTCGTTTCGGGATTTCCGAACATCACCCCGATTTTTTCACGCAACTGGTTGATGAAGATGCAGCAGCAACCGGTTTTGCTGATGGTGGAGGTGAGTTTACGCAACGCCTGCGACATCAGACGGGCATGCAAGCCCATCTTGGAATCGCCCATTTCCCCTTCGATTTCGCTGCGGGGCGTAAGGGCCGCCACCGAGTCGATGACAATGATGTCGATAGCCCCTGAACGAATCAGGTTGTCGGCAATTTCCAAAGCCTGCTCGCCGTTGTCGGGTTGCGCCACCAGAAGGTCGTTGGTGTTGACGCCCAACTTCTGCGCATACACAGGGTCGAAAGCGTGTTCGGCATCGATAAAGGCCGCGATACCGCCGTTCTTCTGCGATTCGGCAATGGCATGAATGGCCAGGGTGGTCTTACCCGAAGACTCGGGGCCGTAAATCTCCACGATGCGTCCTTTGGGGAAACCGCCCACACCGAGGGCCATATCCACCCCTATCGAACCGGTGGAAATCACCTCCAAATTCTCGATGGCGGGATTGTCTCCCAATTTCATCACCGCGCCCCTGCCATACGATTTCTCGATTTTGTCCAGCGTAAGTTGCAGGGCCTTCAATTTTTCGTCATTGCGGGAAGTTGTGTTCTCCTCCCGTTCTTCTTTCTTCGCCATAAAGCTTATTTTTCTATGTTCTACAATCTTTTTATGATTCGAATCCGTGGCAAAATTACGGCTTTCCTTTCTTAATTTTTCCCAATAAACGTTAAAGTTTTGTTAAAAATCCAAAGCCTCGTTCAAAAAGCGGTTGAAAGGCACCGCCGTCACCAAGCCGTCGAGCAGTTTCTGCGCAAAGCCGGCGGCGTTCACCTCCCGGTCGGTTACACTCCGGGAAATGAAATAATGGCGGTATTTCAACAAATCCATATCGGGAAAATCCCGGTCGTATCCCCTCGGAGCCACCTTCAGACGCATGCCTTCGTCCATCTTTCCGCCATACACTTTCTCCATATCCGGTTTCTGAAGGATATTCCGAAGTTTTTGGGACTGAAAGTAGATGCCGTCGCGCACTTTCTTCTGCTTTTCGGGCGGAAGGCCGTAGACACCCGCGCCGAACATGCACTTGCCCGGTTCAAGATGGATGTAATAGCCCGAACACGAGCCGTGCCGTCCTTCCTTGGAAAGAAACGTGCCGATATAGTCCTTATAGGGCCGCTTGTCGTTGGAAAAACGGGTGTCGCGGTAGATGCGGTACACGCCTTTCCGTGCGTCCACCAAAGCCAATTCCTTGTCGAACTTCACCAAATGTTCCACCAACCACACCATAAAGTTTTCCACCTGCGCCTTCACTTGCAGATACTCGCCTTTATGGGCGTTGAACCAATCCCGGTCGTTGTTTTTCGACAAGGCTTTCAAGAAATCCAAAACGCCTTCCAGCGAAGGGGTTTCCTCCTTTTTTGTCCGTACCATATCACAATGTTATAAAACACATTACATCAATTTTCTTACCAAACTGATGCCGTCGCGCAAGGGCAACAGAAGGTTTTCCGTGTCGGGGTCGCGCTGCACCATGTCGTTGAACGCACACATGGCCTGCGTGTCCTTGTCGTGGAAGCGGGCATCGAGCACCTTGCCGCTCCAGAGCACGTTGTCGGCCAAAAGCCAGCCGCCCGCCTTCAACAGGCGCTTCAACAGCGGGTAGTATAGCGTGTAGTTCCGTTTGTCGGCATCTAAAAAAATCAAGTCGAACGAGGCGGGCGGCAAGGATGGCAGTATATCCAACGCCTCCCCGAGTCTCAATTCGGCCTTGTCCTGCAGACCGGCTTCGCTCCAATAGGCGCGGATACGGTCTTCCAATTCGGGATTATGCTCGATAGACAGCAGACTTCCGCCCTCCTTCAAGCCTTTGGCCAGACAAATGGCCGAATAGCCGGTATAGGTGCCCACCTCCAAAATCCGCAAAGGGGCTATCATCCTGCTTATCATCTCCAACAACTTGCCTTGATAGGCTCCCGAGAGCATGCGCGGGTCGAGTACGTTGACGTGCGTATCGCGCTCCAACCGCTCCAAAAGAGGCTCGGCGGGCGTGGTATGCGCCTCGGCATAACGCTGCAAATCTTCGGGTATCAAAGTGAAATCGTTGTCCATAATCTATTAAACAAAGTTAGCCAAAATCTTCGGAAAAGGCGAAAAAGTTTTACTATCTTTGAAAACTGATTTTTAACCCTTTCAAAACCTGTTGTAAAGATGTTCGAAGAAGTGGAGACCGCCGTGGTGATCCTGAACTGGAACGGACGCGAATTTCTGGAACGTTTCCTGCCCCGTCTCGTTGAATGTACGCAAAGTCCCGATATAGCGCTCGTGGTGGCCGACAACGCTTCCTCCGACGATTCGGTGGCGTTCATGCAGACCCACTACCCTCAAATCCGCCTTATCCTCAACCCCGAAAACGGAGGGTTCGCCAAAGGCTACAACGATGCGCTCTCGCAAATCAAGGCCAAATTCTACGTCTTGCTCAATTCCGACATCGAGGTGACGCCGCATTGGGTGGAACCTGTCATCGAACAGATGAAAGCGCACCCGGAGGTGGCCGCCGCCCAACCGAAACTGCGTGCGTTCCATAATAAATCCTGCTTTGAGTATGCCGGCGCCGCGGGCGGTTTCATCGACTATCTCGGCTATCCTTTCTGCCGCGGACGGATTTTCGACTGCGTGGAAACCGACAAGGGTCAATACGATACGCCCTGCGAGGTGTTTTGGGGCACCGGCGCCGCCCTTTTCGTGCGCGCCGATCTGTATCATGCCTGCGGAGGGCTCGACAACGACTTCTTCGCCCACATGGAAGAGATAGATCTCTGCTGGCGGCTCAGGAACATGGGGTATAAGATTATGTACTACCCGCAATCGGTGGTGTATCACATTGGCGGCGGCACTCTGCCCAAGAGTTCCCCCCGAAAAACCTACCTTAACTTTCGCAATAATTTAGTATTATTATACAAGAACCTGCCTGCAAACCGATTGAAAAGCGTGTTTTTCAAACGTTTTTGGTTGGATATGATGGCGGCGGCGGTGTTCTTGTTGAAGGGAGCGACGGGAGATTTCAAGGCGGTGTTCAAGGCTCGTCGCGATTTCCGCCGCGCCAAACCCCTGCACAAAGGCAAACGGGAGGCGATTGCGCCCAAAGCCTGTCCGCTCGTTTACGGAAAGAGTATCGTATTGGAGTATAATCTCAAAAAGCACAAGACTTTCGGAGAACTCAACCCAGAGAAGTTTTCGTAGGGAAACCTACTTTTCGGCAAGCAATTCTTTCAAGGCGAGAACGCCGAGACGGTAGGAATCCATGCCGAAGCCCGCAATCGTGCCCTTGCAGGCGCTGCCTATCAGACTTGTCCTGCGGTATTCCTCGCGGGCGGCCACATTCGACATATGAATCTCGATAACCGGCACGTTTACGGCGGAAATGGCGTCGTGAAGCGCCACGGAAGTATGCGTATAGCCGCCCGCATTGAGCAGAACCGCACGCCCTTCGCGGCCGCAGGCCTGTATCCGGTCTATCAACTCCCCTTCCACATTGCTCTGGCTGTAGGAGAGATCCATATCGGGAAACATATCGCGCAAATACGGAATATATTGCTCGAAGGATTGCTTGCCGTAGATACCGGGCTCCCGTTGTCCCGTCAGGTTCAGATTGGGGCCGTTGATAATCGCTATTTTCATCGTTTTCGCATTATTCGTTTTACAAAATTCATCAAAATTTAGAATAGATGAACTCTTGCGGAACAATGTTGCGGATATTGACCAGCAGCGCGATGACCGCAAGACAGATGAGGAATTTGAGCCAAAGAGGGGCACGGTAGAAAAAACGCGACAGGTTTTGTTTCTGCCGTTCCTTCACGCCCAGCATCACCGCAAAAACCACGGCCATGACAAGCCAAATCGAGCGGTAGTGCACAAGCAGACTGCCCAGCGACGCCCAGGGCGTGGGGCTGAACATCCGCTCCAAAATCATCGAGCTTTGCTCCAAGGTAGAGGCCTGAAAGAAAATCCAGCCGAAGCACACGATGTGGAAGGTAATCACCCAACCCGCTATCTGTGTGAAACGGTTGCGGTTCACGTGCCTGTCCCAACCCGTAAGTTTTTCCAGCATCAGCAGAATGCCGTGCACGGCGCCCCAAACCACAAAACCCCAACCCGCACCGTGCCATATTCCCGCCAGAACCATCGTGAGCAAAAGGGCCGCGCACATACGCCCCAGCCCATGCCTGTTGCCTCCGAGGGGAATGTAGAGATAGTCGCGGAACCATGTGGAGAGCGTGATATGCCAACGGTGCCAGAAATCGGTGAGCGAAGAGGCTTTGTAGGGGGAACGGAAGTTTTCGGGAAGGTGTATGTCGAACAAGGCCGCCACACCGAGCGCAATGTCGGTGTAGCCCGAAAAGTCGCAGTAGATGCGCAGGGCATAGGCATACATCGCCATCCACGTCTCAAAGCCCGTAAAGAATTGGGGATTCTCGAAAACGGGATTCACGAAATTGAACGCCAGATAGTCGGACACCACCACTTTCTTGACCAAACCCAAGAGAATGAGCCCCACCGCCCGCGAGAACTCGCCGCTGCCGAGCATATAGGTCTTCTTGAGCTGCGGCATGAATTCGCCTGTCCGCACCAAAGGCCCCGCCACAAGTTTCGGAAAGAAACACATGTAGAGGGCAAAATCCACCCAATCGTGCGAAGCCTTCGCAACGCCCCGTTTCACATCTATCAGATAGCTCAAGGCCTGAAACGTAAAGAACGAAAGCCCCACCGCCGGAAACACCTTCCGCCACAGGCCCGCCGCTTCTTCCGACATGCCTCCCTCTCCCCAATAATACAGAGCGAAACTGTCGGCATATTTGAACACGGCTATCAAGAGCAGATTCACCACCACACCCCACACGAGCGTCTTTTTTGGCCCGCCCCCGTGGCGCGCGTTCTCCATGCGAAGCCCCAAGGCAAAATTGAACAGCACCGACATCAGCAATACCCCCACCAGCACGCCCCCCACCTTATAGTAGAAGAAAAAGCTGCACAGCAAGAGAAAAACATTACGGGCACGCGGCTTCTTATAGAACAGACTGTAACCGCCGAGCGCCACCGCCAGAAAAATCCAAAACGAAATGCCGGTGAAGGAAAAACCCGCATCGGGGGCATACAGGAAAAAATCCGCCAAGAAATTGAGAAATGCATTTCCTTCCATAGCCTATTCTCCTTGTAGTTGTTTGGCGCGCAGAAGCATCAGACTCTTGCGCTCGCGCAGAAGAAACTCGCGGTAGTGATTGAGGAAAGCCTTGTAGAAAAGGGCTCCCGCCACCTCGGCGCCACGCTCGGTAAAATGCACATAGTCGGAAGAAACCAAGGCCGGCGAAGCTTCCGCCCAGCGTTTCATCGAGTTCTTCCCGCCCATGGCTTCACACAAATCCCAATAAATGCAGCCCGTCTGAAAGGCCACTTCCTTTTGAATCTGCCGGATTTGCTCCACATCCGAAAGTTGCCCCGCCCGCAACCCTCCCTGCGGTTTGTCGGCCACGCCCACCACAATGACAGGCACATCGGGCATCTGCGCCCGGATGTAGGTGAGTTCCTGCAGGAGCAACAGACGGAAATAGCCGTAGTCGTGGTTCTGCGCGGAAGGATTCTTGAGCGCGTTCACCCCGAATTGGTAAATAATCAAACCCGTATTCAGGAGCATGTATTGGTCGGTGAGGAAACGGCGGTTGTTGGGCGTGAACACCGTGCCTGCGCCGCCCCGCACGGCAATGTTGTCGACGCTCACGCCCACCGTGTCGTTGGCGGCAAGCGCATAGAGCGTGTGGTTCTTGCGCAGTTCCACCTGAAGGTCGAGTTTGCGGATGCCGGGGGCAAGCGGATATGTGAGGCGTTTCTGCCCGAAAGTTTCGAGCATGTCCGCAACCTGCACCGGCTTTCCGTCTTCCGTAAGACGCAGCGCCGAAGCGGGAAGGTCGGCGTGCACCAGAACGTCTGCGAAAGGCGCGTCGAAATTCTCGGAGAATTTGTATTCGAGCGTTCCCGTCACTTTCTTTTTGGAACGCACGAGGGTTTGCAGGGGCGGACAGGTGAGGTTTGCGCCGAAGATGCCGTAGTTGCCCCGACGCGAATTCTTTTCGGCCTTTACCGTATGCCATGCACCCGACACAGTGGGTTGCAGGGCGTGATACGAGGCAAAGAGAGGCAGCAGACCGGGGCCCCTGCCGCCGAAATCGTTTTGAAAGAAACGGCGTAAGGTGGAGGTGATGCGGTCGTTTTCTATCTGCGAATCCCCGAAGTGCAGAATCCGCACGAAATCCTTGCGGTTCGACGCCAAAGTCTCCGTCCAAAAGTCGGGTTTGGCATACCATTGCCGCAGACTTTCGGCATAGTCGGGATTACGCATCACCAGCAGCTTCACAAAGAAATCATCCAAAAGCATACGCCCCGTCCGCGAAGAATCGAATTCGAAAGGCGTGACGGGTATTCCCTGCAATTCTTCATCCAAAAAAATATCGGCATCCAAACGGTAAATCCGACGGTAGAAATTCATCAGCGTGTCTTGCGCCCACACCTCCTGCAAACTCAATATCTCGCGGTCTTCTTCCTGCGCCCACATCTTTCCGCGCCCCTGCCAAAGTCCCTGCCAGCGGTCTTGCGAAAACAACGCCACCCTTTCGGTACGCAAGTTCAAGAA
>CAMWQD010000005.1 GCA_947176325.1 uncultured Bacteroidales bacterium
TGCATGTATTTCTCCACCAATTCCAACATCTTGGTGGGGCTCTTGGCTACCTGATCGCGCAGTTTCTTGTCGTTGTAGGACTTGAGCGTGTTGATGATACCGTCAATCAAACCCTTGCTGAACACACCGTATTTTTCGTACACGGCACGTTGCTTCTTCAGGCATTCCGCCGAATCTTCGCAGCAAACGGGCAATTGCAGGTATTTCTTCGCCTTTTCTTTGTTTTCGGCATGAAAGATATTCACATCCACATAGTTGTCTTTCGCAAACTTGAGGTTGTTCTTCATTTCGAAACCGTGACGGGCGGCCACGCAAAGACCGGCAATCAACAGATATACATTGGCCGAGCCGTCCGGAGCGCGGAATTCGGCGGTCTGTTTGTTCTGATAGTTCGGCTTGAGTTTCCTTTCAAGCGGATTGGCGTTCACGGCCATGTTCTTGTCGGTTTCCCAGCCCAGAGGCACACGTACCAAGGCCGAGCGGTTGCGGTCGCCCCAGCAGATGTTGGTGGGCGCTTCCTGATGGGGAACCAAACGGAAATACGACATGGGGTTGGTGTTGCCGAAAGCCGTCAACGAAGCGGCGCAATCCAGATAACCGGCAATGGCTTTCTTCGCCGTGTCCGAAAGCTTGCGGGTGGCGTCGAGCATTTGGTTCTTGCCGTTCTTCATGATAGCGGTGTGGATGTGCATGCCGCTGCCGGCCTTACCCACGGTGATTTTGGGCGAGAAGGTCACCAACAGGCCTTGTTCGTAGGCCATGGTGCGGAGAATCCACTTGCCGATGATGAGTTGGTCGGCGGCTTCTTCCATGGGACAGGGCAGGAATTCGATTTCGTTCTGTTCGTAGTTCTTGCCGTCCATGCTGAAGTTGCCCACCTCCGAGTGTCCGTATTTGATGCGGCAGCCGCAGGCGGCCATGGCCAACATCGCTTCCTTGCGGAAATTCTCGAATTTGGTATAGGGCGAGGATTCGTGATAGCCTCTTTGGTCGTCGGCCTTGAAAAGCTCGTCTTCGGGGCCAATGACATAATATTCCAGCTCACCCATGCAGTAGAAGTCGAAACCGGTCTTCTCGCGCATCACTTCGGCGGCACGGTGCATCACATAGGCGGGGTCGCTTTCAAAGGGCTTTCCGTCCTTGTCGTAGTAGGAGCAGAGCAAATCCAAGGTGGGGCGTTCCGCAAAAGGATTCATGTAGGCGGTGCGGTAGCGCGGAATCACATAGAGGTCGCTGGCACCCGCGTCGAGGTTCTTGAAGAGGCTCGATCCGTCCACACGTTCTCCGCAGCGCAGGATAGTGTCGATGTAATCCAGATCGTTCACCACGAAATTGAGGGTTTTGAGACGGCCGTCGCCCGCCACATAGCGGAAGTTGACCATTTCAATCTTGTTTTCCTCAATAAAGCGCAGAATGTCTTGCCGGGTAAAGTTCGCGGCAGGCTTCTGCAGGAATTGCACCAAGGGGTGCGGATTCATAGATATACTCATGATGGTTGGTTTTTAAAAATCAAAGATACAAAGAAAATCCTTACCTTTGCCATTGGATTTCCCTTTGGGGTAAATATTTGGAACGTATGAGAAAGAATCGTTTTTTTGTGATTGGCAGTATACTTGTCCTGAGTATCTTGTGCCTGGGCGTCTTCTCCTCCTGCTCCTCGCACAGAGGCGTAACGACGGTGGCCCGCACCCCCGATTTCTGCAACACCACATCCGGAGTCGCGGTGGCTCCTGTCGCCAAGAAACCGCATCCCGCACCGGCTCCCGACACGCCCATCGGCGGCAACTTCGCCGAAAAGCGCCGCTAATTCCGGTCTTCGTTGCGTTGTTCTATCATCAGCTTATTCATATAGAACACGTTCTGACGGCTTTTTCCCTTGCGCCGAGGGTTGAGAATCTGTTGGTATCCATAGGACAGCATACATCCCGGATACCAAGGCAAGAGACCCTCGCTCCATGTACGTTGCACTCGGTCGTTGGGCACGGAAGGTGCCAAACGGAACGAGTGTAGAGGCGTAAATCCGCTTTCTTTTCCTATACTCCGATAAAACACCATTCCCTGCGACAGATAGGCGTAAAGAATCTTTTCCGCCACGGTATCCTGCACAAAAGCCGTAATCTTCGCCCTGTCGCTCTCCCTGCGCACATGATGAATGTCGAACACCGTGGAGGCGATGTCCCCGCATGCCGAATCCACCGCCGTATAAAAGGCGTTCTTGTATTGATAGCCGTCGAAAGAGGTACGGGTGTAGGGCATCATGCGTCCGTAGAAATCATACGAAACATCGGTTGTGGTGGTGATGAGCCGGTCGTAGGTCTCGCCCAATAGGTGAAAGGCGCCGTCCTGCGCCCAAAAATAGAGCTCGCACAGATAGTCGGGCAGAATAAAGCGTCCGTTGGCTCTCTGCCGCACCGAATTCAACTTATAGCTTTCCTCCGCGCTCATCAGGCTGTCCACGCCTTGAAAATCCAAATAATAGTGCAGGTTGAAGGCCGTTTGCCTTCCGTTTTCGTAGCGGCAGGTGAAAAGCCCCGCCGTTTCGGTGCCCCGGTCGTAGTGGGAGGTGTGCTGTTTGGAACTTTCGGTGTTCCATGTGCCGCCCACAAGAAACGCATCGTTCCCGTCGGCGAGGATACGCCCGTCGGTGAGGCGCAAATCCGAACGCGGACTCGAAAGGGTCAACGGGTTCATGGGTTCCGAAAACATATCGCCGACCACAATGTGCAGGTCTTTTTCCCGAATTTCCCTGTCGCGGAAAAGGAAATAGGTTTTGTGTGAAGCGAAATCCCACTGCACGTCGCAAAGGTCGTAGTCTTTGGAAGACGCCACCGATACCGAGCGCAACGAATCCGTGGCGCCGTCGAAGGCATATTGCACATAGGCGTCGCGGGTATGCGCCAAAAAGAAAACTTGTTTGCCGTGCATGGCGATACTCTCGATTTCGGTCTTATACAGTTCGCTCACATCCACCGTGTGGTAGCGCTTGGCGTAGGTGCCGTCGGCCACGCAGACCGCAATTTCCAGAAAGGCGGGCAAGGAGGATTTCTCGGGAAGGGAAGTCAGGAAGAAACGCACGCTGTCTTCCTCAATTTCGTAGCACGCATAGCGGTAGACGCTTTCGGTGGCCAAAGCCGCCTCCCAGCGCAGGACAAGATTTTCATCGTAGAAATAAAGCTTGCGCTCGGCGCGGGGCGAGAACAAATCGTTCTGCCGCATCACCACCATAACGCCCAGCTGCCCCAAGGAAACAAGAGAAAAAGGCGTGTCGTCTTCCGAAACGGGAAGTTCGGCCCTGCAGGGAGGCGCAAACTGCGCCCGCACCCCCTGCCCCGCCCCTATGAGGAGGCATGCTGTCAAAAGCACACAAAATAAAATCCGTCTACACATCTCGCTGTTCTTAAAAAAATTCCACGGCAATGCCGTCCGTCAAAAAGCGGCGGGAGTCCGGCACCCGATAGCCTTTCGGCGTAGGTTCCAAGTTGCCCAGCCTGCATTGCCGCTCGGCCTGCCGTGCAAAATCCGCCTGCAAGGAGGGCGGGAAACGCCGCAAGTTCTCTTCTTCCACGCCCCATACCGTCCGCAAAGCCGTCATCACATATTCGTGATACAAATCCTTTTCGCTCAAGGTTTCGCCTTGCCTGCTGCCCACGGGGTCGGTCACGTAGGCCGTCAAATCCGATGCATTCCACACACGTCGGTTTCCGAAAAAGGAATGTGCGGAAGCGCCAAGCCCCACATAGGGACGCGCGCGCCAATAGTTCGTGTTGTGCACGGCGTACTTGCCCGCGCGCGCAAAATTCGAAATCTCGTAGGCCTCGTAACCTGTCTCGCGAGCAAACTGTTGCAGGTAAAGATACTCCTTTTCGAGCAAAACCTCATCGGCTATCCTCACCATCCCCTTTTCCAACTGCTTCGCCAACAAGGTGCCGGGCTCCACGGTGAGCGCATAGGCGGAAAAATGCGGCACGGAAAGTTCGGCAAGACGGGCAAGGTTTTCTTTCCAACGGCTTTGTGGTTCCTTGTCGTACAGGCCGAAAATCAAGTCTACCGAAAGGTTTTCGAAACCCGATTTACGGGCGTTCTCCACTGCCTGCACGGCTTCCTGCCCCGTATGGCCTCGGTTCAACCGCTTCAAGTCCTCGTCGAAAAACGACTGTATGCCTATGCTCAGCCGGCGTATCGGCGTATGTTGATACAGACCCCGCAGATAGTCTTCGGAAAGTCCCTCCGGATTGGCTTCGAAGGTAGCCTCGCGCAGATTGGAGAAATCGAAGAACTCCGAAAGCGCCTCGAGCAGATCGGCATAGAAATCCACAGGCAGAAGGCTGGGCGTTCCCCCTCCTATATAGAGGGTTTCCGGTTTCACCACCGCCCCGCCGTATTCGCTTCGGCTCACAAAAGAGGCTTCCTGCAACAAGGCCTTTGCGTAGGCGGCCTGCATTTCGGCTGTCAGCCCCGCCCGCGAGAAAAATCCGCAGTAGGCGCATTTGCGGCGGCAAAAAGGAATATGGATGTAGAGTCCGGGATTCATCGGTTCTTGACCTGCTTGCGTAGAACGATACGGAACACCGAGCCTTGCCCCGGAACGGTGCTGCGCACGAAAATCCTGCCTTCGTGGTATTCCTCCACAATCCGCTTGCAGAGCGACAGGCCCATGCCCCAGCCCCGGGTTTTGGTGGTGAAACCGGGGTCGAAGATCTTGGCGGCCAATCCTTGCGTCATGCCCTTTCCGTTGTCCTCCACATCAATGAAAACCGATTGATCGTTCTCGCTCAACTCGATACGGATTTCACCTTCCTTGTCTTCTATGGCATTGAGGGCGTTCTTGCAGAGGTTCTCCATAACCCACTCCAGCAGCGAAGCGTTGATTTGCGCCATCACCACCGCATCTTCGGGTTTGTTGATGATATAGCGTACCCGCGACGAACTGCGTCCCCGCAGATAATCCACCGCCCGATAGACCACCGGCACCACATTCTCCCAATTCAATTCGGGCACGGAGCCGATTTTTGAGAAACGATGGGTAACCAATTCTATCCGACGCACATCCTTTTCTATCTCGTGCAGGTTCTCGCGGGTCAGCACGGGGTTTTCCTCCATACGGTAGTAGTCTATCCACGCCAAAAGCGAGGAAAGCGGCGTGCCCAGCTGGTGGGCCGTTTCCTTCGACATGCCCCACCAAACCTGATTCTGCTCCATCTTCTGGGCGAAGTTGAGCATGAGCAGCACGCCCAGAATGGCCAACAGAAGCGTCACCAACAGCAACCACGCCATCATGCGCAGGTTGTGCAGCATCGCGGAAGAATAATAATACACATAACAGACATCACCGTCTTCTTCCGAGAGCATAATTTCAACAGGCTTGTTCTCGCGCGCCATATTGCGCATTTCCTTGGCCACGGCCTCCCGCGAATAGAGGGTTTTCTCGTCCATGTTGGCGTAGGCCAGAATCACCCCGCCTCCCGAATCGGTCATCAGCACGGGCACATTGATGTCGGAGGTGGTCTGCAAGGCTTCGCGGCTGAAGGAATTTTCGAGGGAGGTGAAGATGTCGCGGATATTATAGAACACTTCCGAGGGCTTGAAGTAGAGTTTGTAGACCATGCCCTGCGCGTCTATCAGAATGGGCGGGTAGGTGCTGTAGGCTTCGGCCAGGGCTTCGTCGAAGGTGGTGTGAAGCGATATGTCGATGTCGGGGTCGTGCGATTCGATGAGTTTGTCCTTGCCGTCGGTGAGGATAAAGGGACGGTTGTTGCGAAGAAGAATCCGCCGCAGTTGCTCGAATTCCCGCAACGAGGAGGGCGTGGGATCGAAAACACGCTCATAGACGAAAGACCACACCATGGCATACTGGCGCTCCTCGGTCTCCATATTGGCATAGAGGGTGCGCACCCGTTGTTCCAAGGCCTCCTGCCGCCGCATGGCATACGCCCAGTTCTGAATGCTCCGGCGTTCGTCCTTCGCCTTTTGCTTCACCAGCACCAAGGCATAGACCAAGGCGAAGGCCAGGACGGCGGTGGAAAAGAATATCAGCAGAAAGTTCAGTCGGTTGCTGCGCAACCGGGTTCCTCTACGCGCCATAAAAATCGTATATGTCGCGAATTTCGTAAAAAAAACGCAATATTTGTCTCCGCATAATGAAGGAGGAAGCATGAAAAGATTTTTTCGTATCGGACTTTTCCTGTTGCTGACGGCCACAATTGCCTGCCACGGCAACGGACGGCGCGCGGGCAAGGGCTATGTTCCGCAGGAGGGCGATTTGTTGTTTGTGGTGGCCGACGCGTCGGCGTTCTCGGGGGCCATTGCCGATGCCACGGCGCAACGCGATTCGCTCAAGTTCTCGCATGTGGCGATAGTGGGGATGAAGGACGGACAGCCTTATGTGGTGGAGGCCTCGAGCCGCTGCGGAGTGTGCCGCACCGCATGGGACACGTTCTTTTCCTGCGCCCCGCAAATCAACGGCAAGCCCGGCGTGGTGGCGATGCGCGTGGTGGCCGACAGTTTCCCGGCAAGCCAAGCCCTCGCCCGCGCCGAATCGCACCTAGGCGAAGCCTACGACTGGTCTTTCCGCCCCGACAACGGCAAGATGTATTGCTCGGAGCTGGTATACGAGAGCTACCGCCTCAAGGACGGGCGGGCGCTGTTCAGCGCCCGCCCGATGAACTTCCGCGATGCCGAAGGCAATCTGCCCGATTTCTGGGTCTCCCTCTTTCAAGAATTGGGTGAGGACATTCCCGAAGGCCTGCCCGGCACCAACCCCAACGACCTTTCAAAAGAATCCTCCTTGGTGGAAATTTGGCGAGCTTTCTAAAAAAGATTATCTTCGCTATATACACCGAAAGCCCCATGAAACTCATATTTCGTTTTATCTTAATCGTTTCCGCCTTTTCGTTTCTGTGCTGCGGCTCTGTCTTCGGACAAAAGGGCTCCTACAGCGGAAAGGTGACGGAAAGAGGCACCGGAACCCCTATGGAGTTCGTCAATGTCCTTGTCTACGACACCCTCACCCAAAAACTCGTCAAAGGAAGCGTGAGCGATGCCAACGGGCGTTTTTCCATAGACGACCTTCCTTTCGACCGTCCCCTGCAGGCCACGTTCTCTTCCATGGGCTACGCCACGCTAACCGGCAAGGTGTTCATTCTCTCCGCCCAGCGCCCCACCCAACAAGCCAACGACATAAAACTGGAAACCACCGCCAAACTTCTCGACGCCGTCACCATTACCGGGCAGAAGCGCACTATCGAATACAGTCTCGACCGCAAGGTGGTGAATGTGGAGCAATCGTTGGTGAGCGAGGGCGGCACCGCGGTGGATATCTTGCAGAACGTGCCCTCCATCAACGTGGACGACGAGGGCAACATCTCGATGAAAGGCAGTGAAAGCGTCACCATATTGATAGACGGCCGCCCCGCCTCCTTCTCCGGACTGGGGCTCGACCAACTCTCGGCGGCCAACATCGCCAACATCGAAATCATCTCCAATCCCTCCGCCAAATACAACCCCGAAGGCACCTCCGGCATCATCAACATCATCACCAAGGAACGCAAGGATACCGAAATCAACGGCAACGTCTACGCTTCCACCTCCACGGCCAACCGCCACAGTCTGGGCGCCAACCTCAGTTTCGGCCTCAAGAAAGTGACCCTTTTCACCAATGTGGACGTCAACTACCGAAGCCGCGAATCGGTGAGCAGTTCGCTGCGCGTCAGCCAACGCGGCGACAATCCCGACCCCGCCTACATCAACGACAATATGCAGAAGGAAATATCGGGGCCTTCCTTGGGCATGCACGGAGGTCTCGGCGGCAAGGTGCAGGCAGGCGCGGATTTCCGCATCAATGCCAACAACTCCCTTCTGATAAGCGGAACCTTCGAGGGCTGGAACAATCACCGCGACAACGCCTACCGCGAAAGCCGCACTTTCAGCTACAACAGCGACCTGCCCCTCGAGGAACACGACATTCTCCTTATGGGAACCTCCTCGTCGAGCTCCGAGAACCGCTTGGGCGGACAAGGCGCGCTCTCCTACAAACACAAGTTCGCCAAACCTCAGGAAGAGCTCACTTTCGACGCCACGGTCAACTATCACACGCCCGACGAGCGCTCCACCAACTATCAGAAACTCATCAACACCTACCCCGCCGACACCAACATCACCACGCAGACGGTAGACAACCAGCGCAGGAACATCGGTTTCGACGCCCAGCTGAACTATATTCACCCCTTCAACGAAAAACTGAGCCTGGAGGTGGGCTATCAGGCCAAACTGGAGGCGCAGGCCACGCGCAGTCTGTATGATTCGCGCCTGAACCAGTATCAGGACACCTCCATCAATTTCGACTATATCTCCCACAACCACGGCATCTACGCCAACCTCATGGGTAAGTTCGGAAACTTCTCGTTTCAGGTGGGGGGACGCATGGAGGGCGACTTCATGACCGCCGAGAAACGCACCGAGCGGGGCGACACCTCCTTTTCCTACACGCGTTTCCGTTTCTATCCCGCCGTGCACCTTTCCTACAAAATCGGCAAGATGCAGGAACTCCAGCTCAGCTACAGCCGCCGTGTCAACCGCCCCGGCCCGTGGAACCTCGACCCTTATGTAGACTACAGCAACTACCCTTCGTCTATCCGCTACGGTAATCCCGACCTCAAGCCGCAGGACATCCATTCGATAGAGTTGAATTACTCGCTGTTCGTCAAGAATTCGTCGGTGTTCGTAACGGTCTACTACCGGCACATGACCGACCTCATACGCCGCTATCAATTTGAATCCATCGACGATAATTCGGGAGAAATATTGATGAACAGCACCTTCCGCAACTACGCCAAGGGCAATACCTACGGCGTGGATATAGCCTACGAACAGCAGCTGCTCAAATGGTGGCGCATGGGGCTCACCGGGAGCCTCTATCAGAACAACACGCGCGACAAGGGTGCCGATGCCTCCACGTCCACCGAGGGATTGAGCTACAACGTGCGTTTCAACACCACGATGAACCTGCCCTTGGCGTTTACCTTGCAGTTCACCTGCCGCTACAACGGGCCTTCGTATTGGGCGCAGACCAAGTTCGACTGGAATGTGTCGGGCGAAATTGCCTTGCGCAAGTCGTTCTTTCAGAAACGTTTGAATGTGGGATTGCGGGTGAGCGACCTTTTCCATACCCAACGGTGGAACAGCACCGTAACGGGCGAAGGGTTCGTATCGCAACGCAAGAGCCGCGCCAAGAATTCCACCGCCCTCTACATCACCGCTTCGTATAAAATCAACAAGGGTTTTCAGGAGCGCAACCGGAACCGTGGGGGCGGGAACGAGGATAGTATGGATATGTACGAAATGTAGCCATGAAGATTATCTGCATCGGTCAAAACTACCGCGAGCATATCAAGGAGCTGGGCAGTGCCGTTCCGACGGCGCCCGTTTTCTTCTGCAAACCCGACACGGCACTGCTGCTGCGCAACCGGCCTTTCTACATTCCCGATTTTACGCATAACCTGCACTACGAAACCGAGTTGGTGCTCCGTATCGGCAAGGTGGGGAAAAACATCGCGCCCAAATTCGCCTTGTCTTATGTGGACGCGCTTACGTTAGGCTTCGATTTCACGGCGCGCGACTTGCAGGAAGACTGCCGCAAGGCGGGTTTGCCGTGGGAGGTGTGCAAGGCCTTCGACAATTCGGCGGCCATAGGCGAATTCCTCCCCGTGGGCGATTTTCCGCAAGGCCCCGATCATATTCATTTTGAGATGAAATGCAACGGCGAAATACGGCAAAGGGGCAACACCGAAGACATGATTTTCAACGTGCCCACCCTTATTTCGTATGTGTCTCGTTTCTTCACGCTCCGCACCGGCGACTACATCTTCACCGGAACGCCCCCCGGCGTAGGCCCCGTCTCTATCGGCGACAAATTAGAAGCCACCCTCGAAGGCCACCCCGTATTGCGGTGTGAGATAAAGTGAGGTAGAAATTTAGCGGGGCAGTCCTAAACCACCAATGCATAGCCGGCGAAGGGGGCGGCGAAGATGATGAGATAAATCAGCGAGATCCACGGTTGATAGCGAACATAGAACTCCTTGAACGACAAGCGCCACGGATGTTTAATCAGCACCCACGCAACGAGGTCGAACACGATGCAGATGCCCGCCCAAAGCAGGCCGGTGCAAAGAGCGGCCTGCCACGTCGGGTCGGCCAGACTCCGCATATACAACCAGCCTGCAATCGGATAGAGCGCTAAATTATAGAGCGGATGCCACGGCTTGGTTTTCTCGTAGGCCTCGCCCATGTCGTGTTCGTTCATCGGCTCCATGTGCAGCACGTAGATATTGTATACGCAGTGCAAGACGCCGACAACCGTCGCAACGACATAAGCCGCCCAAAACCAAAGCATCGATAGTCCGAAATTCTCCATTCCCTACGCTTCTTCCACGCTTTCCTTCCGGATTTCCTTCGTGCGGATTTCCTCGCAGATTTGATCGGCAAACGCGTTCAAGGTGGTGCTTCCCTCGTCGCCTTTAAAACGGCTCCACAACGAAATGGTATTTTCTTCCACCTCTTTCTGTCCCACAATAATCAGATAAGGAATGCGCTCGTTGCGCGCGTCGCGGATTTTACGCCCGATTTTCTCGGCACGATGATCCACTTCCGTCAGAACGCCCCGTTTCTTGAGGTCTGCGGCCACCGTATCGGCATAGTCGAAGAACTTTTCCGAGATAGGCAGCACGCGCACCTGTTCGGGACACAGCCACGTGGGCAGTTTACCGGCATATTTCTCCACCAACCAGGCCAAGGTGCGTTCATAGCAACCGATACTGGTGCGGTGAATGATATACGGACGCACACTCTCGCCGTTCTGGTCGATATAGGTCATATCGTACTGATAGGCCAGCAAAGCGTCCCACTGCACGGTAATCATCGTATCTTCCTTGCCATACACGTTCTTGGCGTTGATATCCACCTTGGGGCCGTAGAAAGCCGCCTCGCCGTCGTCTTCCACAAAAGGAATGTCGAGCGAAACAAGGATTTCGCGGATGCTGTCCTGCGTCTTTTCCCAAACTTCGGGTTCGCCGATGTATTTGGCCCGGTTGTTCGGATCCCATTTGGAGAGGTGATAGGTGACATCTTCCTGCAGACCGAGCGTGGTGAGGATGTATTTGGCCAAGGCGAGACATCCCTTGAATTCCTCCACCATTTGGTCGGGACGCACAATCAGATGCCCTTCCGCAATGGTGAACTGACGCACGCGGGTAAGCCCGTGCATCTCTCCCGAATCTTCGTTGCGGAACAGCGTGGACGTTTCGCTGTAACGGCAAGGCAGATCGCGGTAGGATTTCGGCGTTGCCTTATACACATAGTATTGGAAAGGACACGTCATGGGGCGCAGGGCGAACACATCGCCGTCTTTCTCGGGATTGCCTATCACGAACATACCGTCGCGGTAATGATCCCAGTGGCCCGAAATCTTATAGAGGTCGCTCTTGGCGAAAAGCGGCGTCTTGGTGCGGGTGTAGCCCCATTGGTTGTCTTCGAGGTCTTCCACCCAACGTTGCAGCGTCTGAATGATTTTCGCGCCCTTGGGCATCAGCAACGGAAGCCCCTGCCCTATCACGTCCACGGTGGTGAACAATTCCATTTCGCGGCCAAGCTTGTTGTGGTCGCGGTTCTTGATGTCTTCCAAATGTTGCAGGTAGGCGTCCAAATCCTCTTTGGTGAAGAACGCCGTGCCGTGGATACGCGAAAGGCTGTGGTTGTTCTTGTCGCCCCGCCAGTAGGTATTGGAGGAGGCAAGCAGTTTGAAAGCCTTTATCTGATTGACATACAAAAGGTGCGGCCCCGTGCAGAGGTCGGTGAAATCGTCTTGGGTATAGAGCGTGATCCGTTCCCCTTCGGGTATGGCGTCCAGCAACTCCACCTTGTAGGTCTCGCCCATGTCCTGCATCAGCTTCCGCGCTTCGTCGCGCGATACTTCGGTGCGCGTGATGCGGGGATTCTTCTTGATGATGGACTTCATTTCCTTCTCGATTTGCTCCAACTGTTCCTTGTCGAAAGGAGGACAGTCGAAATCGTAGAAGAAACCTTCGTCGGTGGCGGGGCCGATAGTAACCTTGGCCTGCGGATAAAGATGCTTCACCGCTTCGGCCATGATATGGGCGCAGGTATGACGGAGAATCTTAAGGGCTTCGGGGGTGCCTATCCTTACAAGTTCAAAAGCGGTGTCTTCCGTAACAATCGTTCGCAAATCCACAATCTTGCCGTCTTTCTTCGCGGCACAGAATTCCTTGAGCAAATCTTTGTTGACGGATATCAAGCCGTCCACAATGGAACACGGAGAGGCTTGCTGCGCCTTTCCGTATTCACCAAAATCCAACGTAATCATGACTCCTTTGTTTTTATCGTAACTCCCTTTACTCCGCTATCGCGGCCACTCCGGGAAGCGTTTTTCCTTCGAGGTATTCGAGCATGGCGCCGCCGCCGGTGGAAACGTAGGAAAGCGACTTGGCCAGCCCCAATTTATTGGCTGCGGCCACCGAATCACCGCCGCCCACCGCCGTGTAGCCTCCGCGCTCGGTCACCTGCCCGATGCAACGGCCTATCTGCAAGGTGCCTTCGCTGAAGTTCGCCATTTCGAACACGCCGAGAGGGCCGTTCCAAAGCACGCTTTTCGAAGCATTTATCACCTCGCTGAATTCCTTAATGGTATCGGGGCCGATGTCCATGCCCATCCAGCCCGAGGAAATGGCGTGCGTGGGCATCACCTTGCGGTTGGCATCGTTGTCGAACTTGTCGGCGCAGAGCGTATCGGAGGGGAGGTATAACTTCACGTTCTTACGCTTGAAATCCTCCACAATCTCGCAGGCCGTGGCCAGTTTGTCGTCTTCCACAAGCGAGTCGCCGATGCTGCCGCCCATGGCCTTGATGAACGTATAGGCCATGCCGCCGCCGATAATCAGCGAATCCACCTTGTCGGCCAGATTCTTCAGCACGTCTATCTTGCTCGACACCTTCGCCCCGCCGATCACCGCCGTGAAAGGATGTTCGGCTCCGTGCAGAAGTTTCTCGAGATTGGTGATTTCGTTTGCCATAAGGTAGCCGAAATACTTGTCTTTCGGAAAGAATTTGGCGATGACGGCCGTGGAGGAATGCGCGCGGTGCGCGGCTCCGAAAGCGTCGTTCACATAGGCATCGCCCAACTTGGCCAAATAGGAGGCAAAGGCTTCGTCGCCCTTGGTTTCACCCTTTATGAAACGCAGGTTCTCGAGCAACAGCACTTCGCCGGGGCGGAGTTCCTGCGCGGCCTTCACGGTTTGTTCGGTGAAAGCGTCCTGATGAAAATGAACCGGACAGGAAAGCGTCTTCTTCAGGTAGTCGGCCACGGGAGCAAGGCTGAATTCTTCCTCAAAGCCCGTGCCGGCGGGACGGCCGAGGTGCGACATCAGAATCACCGCCGCCCCGTCTTTCAACAATTTGTTGATGGTGGGCAGGCACTCGCGGATACGGGTGTCGTCGGTAATCTGTCTGTCTTTGTTGAGGGGCACGTTGAAATCACAACGCACAAGCACCTTTTTTCCTTGAAAGTCTGCGCTTTCAATAGTCTTCATATTCATAACTGAAAGGGTTTTCTTTATATGAGCGAAGATACGAATTATTTGCAATTTTCTTGAATACGCGCAATTTGTAAGGCCAAAGCCTTTTCATCCACTCCGTCGAAATTGCCCGAAGTCATCCACAACAGGTTGGCGTTCTTCCAATCCATTTTCTTGAGTTCGCGCACCAAGGCCGCACTGTCGGAGAACACCCGCAGCGCCGGACAGTCGAAAGCCTCGAAAACCGTATCTTCCGAAATCGCCTCCAACTTCTTATGTTCCACCGCTTTCGGATTGAAATAAACCATAGGCACATCGGCTTGGTTCATGCAACCTTTATAATGCGGAAAGAAAGCCTTGCTCAAACTGCTGAACGTATGCAATTCCATACAGGCCACCAATTTGCGGTCGGGATATTGTTCCTTTACGGCGGCTATCGTGGCACTCAGTTTGGAGGGGGAATGCGCGAAATCCTTGAACACGCTCACTTTTTCCGTCTTGTTGTCGGCGATTTTCTCCAAACGGCGGGAAGCGCCTTCAAAACTTGCAATGGCCTGCAAGAAAGCCTCGTCCCCTATGCCCAGACAACGGCACACGCTCCATGCGGCATCTATATTCTGCATATTGTGCCGTCCGAACACTTTCATCGGATAGTCCTTGCCTTCGAAATGCAACACACAGGCTTCGTCCTGCACACTGTAGGAGGGCACGCGATAAGGCATCCGCTTCACGTCGGAACGGGTGGCGGAAAGCCCCTCGCCGATTTTCTTCACTTCGGGATCGCCTTCAAAATACGCCAGAACGCCGCCCGGCATAATGCTTTCGGCAAAGATGCGGAACTGTTCGGTATAGTTCTCAAACGTGGGGAAAACGTTGATGTGATCCCATGCGATACCGTTTATCACCGCTATATCGGGGTGATAGAGATGGAATTTGGGGCGGCGGTCTATGGGGGATGTGAGATATTCATCGCCCTCAATCACCATGACGCGGGCGGTTTGGCTAAGGCGCACCATGATGTCGTAGCCGGCCAACTGCGCGCCCACCATATAGTCGCATTCCATGCCCGCTTTCTTCAACACATGGAGAATCATGGCCGTAACCGTGGTCTTTCCGTGGCTTCCGCCTATCACCACGCGCTTCTTATCCTTGCTTTGTTCGTAGAGATATTCGGGATAGGAATAAATCTTGAGGCCGAGTTCCTTGGCGCGCAAGAGTTCGGGATTGTCCTCGCGGGCGTGCATGCCGAGAATCACGGCATCCAAATCCGGAGTAATCTTTTCGGGATGCCAGCCTTCGTCGGCGGGCAGGAGGTTGTAGCGGGCCAAACGAGAACGGGCGGGTTCGAAAATCTCATCGTCCGAACCGCTCACTTCATATCCTTTCAAATGCAGCGCCATCGCCAAATTGTGCATCGCACTGCCTCCAACGGCCACAAAATGTACTTTCATCGGTCTGTTCCTTTATTTCTTACTTCGGCTGAAAATCCCCTCGTTTCTACAATCTTCCCCGCAATGTCATCACGCGGTTCACAATGCCTTCCACATTGAGGCCGTAAAAATCGAGCAGTTCCTGAGGCTGACCGCTTTGGCCGAACTGGTCGTTCACACCTAGCATTTCCATGGGTGCCAAGTGTTTGTGAACCAAGAGCTGCGCCACGGCATCGCCCAAACCGCCGTTAATCTGATGTTCCTCGCAGGTGAGGACGCAACCGGTTTTCCGCACCGAACGCAACACGCATTCTTCATCCAAAGGTTTCAGCGTAGCCATATTGATAACCTCCGCATGCACGCCTTTTTCGTCGAGCACCGAAGCGGCTTCCAGAACGGGCCACACCAAATGTCCCATAGTGATGATTGTCACATCGTTTCCTTCGCGCAACACATAGCCTTTTCCGATTTCGAACTTTTGGTCGGCGGGCGTGAAATTAGGCACGGTGGGCCGTCCGCAACGCAAGTAAACGGGGCCTTCGTGCTTGGCCACGGCCACCACCGCCTGCACGGCCTGGTTGTAGTCGCAGGGGTGCACCACCGTCATGCCGGGCATCATGCGCATCATGCCGAGGTCTTCCAACGCCTGATGGGTGGCGCCGTCCTCACCCACGGTAAGGCCCGCGTGGGGGGCGTAAATCTTGACGTTGGCCCCTGTGTAGGCCACCGACTGACGTATCTAGTCGTAGACGCGCCCGGTGGAAAATTCGGCGAAAGTGCCGGTGAAAGGTATCTTGCCCGCCACCGCCATGCCTGCGGCGATACTGATCATATTGGCTTCGGCGATGCCCACTTGGAAAAAACGTTCGGGATAGGCCTTGGCGAAAGCGTCCATCTTGACCGAACCGGTGAGGTCGGCGCAAAGTGCCACCACTTGCGGAAGTTCCTGCGCGGCAAGCATCAGGCCGGCTCCGAATCCGGAGCGTGTGTCTTTCTTCTCTGTGTAGGAATAGGGATTCATCTGTCTTGTTTTTTTACAAATTCACGCTTACCGAGCCGCCGGGCGTAAGCACAAATGTTTTCTCGCGGGTGGCGGAGGTACGCAGGTTGTATTTGGAACGGTTCACGGCGCGGTATGTGCCGGGACGTAGATATATCGTCTCTGTCTTCTTCTTGTTGTCGAAGGAATAGACCAACTCCTGACGGCCGTCTTCGTGCAGCATATACAGACTTCCGTAGCCCTCCACGCCTCGGTTGAACGCCAGAATGCCCAACATCGGCAATTCCACGGTGGTGGTCTTGTCGGCGTCTATCTTCACCCCTTTCAGCTTTACAGGCGGAACGGTGAGGATATCCACATCGTAGGTGCCGGCCAAGTAGCGTGCCTGCGTATTGACATACTGCACGTTCACAATATCGGTGGAAGCGGGCATACGCACCACGCAGGGAATGGAACCCGCCACCGAAGCGCGGGAGCCTTTCATAGACACCGCCAGATTGCCTTGCACGGCTTTCATGGCCATGACGTTGTGCCGCCCCGTGTGGACGACTATCGAATCCATGCGCAGGGGTGGAAACGTATTCACCTGCAAATCGTAGACGTGGAGCGGGTCGAGCGTGATAGTGTCGGGACGGCCGTAATAGTCTAACGTATGCACGTAATTGTAAAGCACCTCGCCCGAGACATGGTCGTAGAAAGTCATGTTGAGATTGCTCACGGTAGGCAGCCCGTCTGCGTCTAAAAGATTCACCTGCGCCGTGGTGGAGTTGAGAGCTTGGGAAATCACAATCTCGAACGCCCTCACGAAATCTTCTTCGTTCGAAGCGTCGAAATATTCGCCCACGCAATAGAAATCGTGCGAGAAATCCTTGCCGATGCCGATGATGAACGGCTTGAGGGCGATGCCTTGCTTCTGCAGGTAACGGGAAGCTTCACAGGGGTCGCCTCCGCATTCTTCTATGCCGTCGGTAACAAGAATAATGAGGTTCCGGCAGTTATCGCAAGGGGGAAAATCCTTGGCCGCCTCGGTAAGCGAATACGCGATAGGCGTGGCGCCTTTCGGCACCAAGCTTCTGATGACATGGCTTATCCGCTTGCCGTTATTCGGAGCGAAAGGCACCTCCAGCTTGCTGTCGTTGCAGTCCAAAGGTGGGTAATGGCTCTGATGTCCGTAGACGCGCAAGGCCATCTGCACGTTGTCGACCATGCTCAAGGAGTCTACGATTTCCGCTATCAGACGTTTGGAAATCGTCATTTTGGAAGCGCTCTGCCAACGGGCGTTCATCGAGTTGGAGGCATCGTAAATCAACAGAATGCGATTGAGGGGTTTGCCCTGCACGCTCTCCTGCGCCTGCGCGGAAAGGCAGAAAAAACCGCTCCACGCCGCCGCCAAAGCCAACAGCACCCGTTTCCATATTTTTACACCGCCGTTCATCGCTTAATAATCTCCGTATTGCGTAGTGGGAAGTTGTTCGAGAGCCGAGGCGGCCTGTTCGTCGTTGGGTGCCGAGCCGTGCCATTTGGCGAGGTTCGTCATGAAGTCCACCCCGTGTCCCATTTCGGTGCGCATCACAATCATCACGGGTTTGCCTTTGCCCGTGCGCGACTTGGCTTGCGCGAGGGTTTCCCGCACCTCTTCGATATCGTTTCCGTTCATCTCGAGCACATCCCAGCCGAAAGCCTCGAATTTGGCGCGAAGATTGCCCAAATCCAGCACGTTCTGCGTTTGCCCGTCTATCTGAATGCCGTTGTGATCCACCACGCTGATCAGGTTGTCCACCTTCTTGGCGCCGGCAAACATGGCGGCTTCCCAAATCTGCCCCTCGTCCAACTCGCCGTCGCCGTGCAGACTGTATACAAGATGCTTGTCGCCGTCCATTTTCTTGGCCAAGGCCATGCCGATAGCGTTCGACATCCCCTGCCCCAACGAACCCGAGGCCACGCGGATACCGGGCAGGTGGTGCGACAGACTGGGGTGTCCCTGCAGGCGGCTACCCAACTTGCGCAAGGTGCCTAATTCCTGCACGGGGAAATAGCCCGTCCGCGCCAACACGCTATACCATACCGGGGCGATATGGCCGTTGGAGAGAAAAAACACATCCTCTCCCTTTCCGTCTTGACGGAAGGTTTTCGGGTTATGCTCCAACACATTGAAATATAACACCGTCATAAAATCGGCACACCCCAACGAACCGCCGGGATGCCCCGACTTCGATGTGTGTATCATACGGATAATGTCGCGCCGCACTTGGGTCGACATCGCCTTGAGCTGCTCTGTATCCAACATATTCTCTGTTTTCAGTCTTCCTCCACAAAATTAGCAAACATGCCGCAAAGAAGCAACCCGAAAGGAAAGAGATAGCCGCAATGCACGGCGATTTTGTACTTTTGTGAAAAATTGCGCGTATGATCAGTTTTTTTGTGGCTTTGGGATTATTGGTGGCGGGCTATTTCGTGTATGGAAAATTGGCGGAAAAGGTGTTCGGCCCCGACCCGAACCGCCCCACTCCGGCGGTGGAACACCCCGACGGCGTGGATTTCGTGCGCCTGCCCGCATGGAAGATGTTCATGATTCAATTCCTCGACATCGCGGGCTTGGGGCCCATCTTCGGCACTATCTTGGGCGCGATGTACGGCACGGGCTGTTATATATGGATTGTGGTGGGATGCATCTTCGGCGGCGCGGTACACGACTATATGGCGGGCATGCTGTCCCTGCGCAACGACGGCAGGAACATGCCCGAAATCACGGGAAAATACATGGGCAAGGGCATGAAGTATTTCAGCCGCGTCATCTGTATCGTGTTGATGATTATGTGCGGTACGGTGTTCGTGACCGGTTCTGCGGGTCTGTTGAGCAAACTCACGCCCGAGCACTTCGACATCACTTTTTGGAGCGCGGTGATTTTCGGCTATTTCCTTTTGGCGACCCTGCTTCCTATCGACAAACTCATCGGCAAGATTTATCCTCTTTTCGGCGCCTGTCTGCTTTTTATGGCGGTGGGGATTATGGGAGGATTGATTTATCACGCCTGCTTCGCCGCCCCCGGTTCCATGCCCGAATTCTGGGAAGGCCTGCACAGCCTGCAACCTTTGGCGGGAGGAAGTGAGAAACCGATTTTCCCGATGATGTTCATCTCGATTGCCTGCGGGGCGGTGTCGGGTTTTCACGCTACCCAAGCGCCCTTAATGGCGCGTTGTTTCGGCAACGAAAGACAAGGACGCCCCATTTTCTACGGAGCCATGATTACCGAAGGTGTCGTGGGGTTGATTTGGGCGGCGGCCGCCACCTACGTTTTCCACAATCCCGACCTGATGCAACATATCGGCCTCACCTATCCCGATGTGGAAAGTGCGGGCGGGCCTCTTGTGGTGAACGGTCTGTCGCGGGCATGGTTGGGAACCTTCGGCGCAGTTCTGGCCATCATCGGCGTGGTGGCCTGCCCCATTACCAGCGGAGATACGGCCATGCGGGCGGCACGGCTCATGGTGGCCGAAATGTTCCGCTTCGAACAGAAGAAACTCCGTCACCGTCTGCTTCTTGCCGTGCCTATCTTTGCCGTTTCGCTTTTGCTGCTCACGGTTTTCAAAAATCAATTCGGCGTATTGTGGCGCTATTTCGCCTTCATCAACCAACTGCTTGCCATGTGCACCCTTTGGTTGCTCACGGTCTACTTGTTCCGCTCCCGCAAAGGAAACGGCTATGTGATGACGCTGATTCCCGCCGTGTTCATGACTTCGGTGGTGTTCACCTATTTTTTCCGTGCACCCGAATGTCTGGGAGGGGTGTT
>CAMWQD010000006.1 GCA_947176325.1 uncultured Bacteroidales bacterium
GATATAGAAACGTCCCGGCTGCGGCTTCACGGCGGCAATCTGCGAGCTTTCGCCCGTCTTTTGGGCGGGTTTGGCGGCGGGTTTCTCCGCAGGCTTGGCGGCAGGCTTGGCGGCAGGCTTCTCCACCGGCTTGGCGGCGGGTTTGGTGCTGGCCAGCGGTTGGGGCGACGCCTTGGCGGCCTTTTCCGCTTCCTTCTTCTCTTTCTCGCCGGCAATAATCTGCTGTTCCACGGCCTTGTTCTCTTCCGCCTTCCGGTTCATCTCGGTCTCGGTGGCGGAGGTCATCTCGTCCTCGTAAATCATCTCGTCCACATTCTCCTCCAAATCCATCTCGTCCATGGCGGGCAGACCCATCTGCACGGCCTTAGGCTCGGCGCCTATGCCCAACACATCGCGACGGATAGGGGTGACGGAAAACATCAGCACCAACAGAACCACAACAGCGCAGAACACAATAAACCACCAGCGCGTGTAGAAAGGTTCCGCGTCCCCTCTTTCGGGGCGCACGGGGCGAGGCTGCGGCCTTGTCGGACGGCCATTGTTGCCGCCCAGCGAAATCGTCTTGCCCGAACCGCCCGGATTCGGCACGGCGCGGAGCTTGGGTTTCTCGATATTCGGACGGGGACGCTGGGGACGGTTGATGGGGGGCAACACCAAACGTTCGGGCTGCACCTCCGCAGGGGCGGGCTTCACGGGCTCCGCAACGGGAGCGGCAGGCGCGGCGGGCGTCTCCAGGCCGAAATGTGCGTCGTTCTCGCTTCCCTGTGCCATGAACGGGTTGAAATTCACGCGATCCTGTTCAATCACAAAGGTTCCCACGCCGTCCACATTCACCATTCCCGCATCCTTCAATTCCTGCAAAAGTCCGCGCACCCAGGCTTCCATGCCCTGACGCACTTCCTCTTCGGTTCTATTTTCTTCGAAAGCGATGAAATTCAGAAACGCCTTGTCGTTGGGCGGCACTTCCTTGAAAAGAATACAGGCCTTTCCGTCCTGCTGTCCTGCATAAAACACGCCCAATCCCGGAACAGCGGCCTCCATGGAGGGCTGTTCGTTCAAAAACCGTTTCAAATATTCGGTAACTTTCATATCCGTCTTGTTTTTTTAAATCTTTTCCCTTTATTAATATAAAATCACGCCTTTTAGAACAACCCGTTTATCTGCGCGTCAATCCGCTCGATAATCGAGCCCAAGTCCTCGGGCTTGTTGCGGAAATCCAAATCATCCACATCCACAATCAGCAGCTTGCCCTGCGTATAGTGCTTTATCCACTCCTCGTAGCGTTCGTTGAGGCTCTTGAGATAGTCCAGACGGATGCCGTCTTCGTAATCCCTGCCCCGCAACTGAATCTGCCTTACCAACGTGGGCACCTCCGCACGCAGATACACCAGCAAATCGGGCGCCTGGATAAACGAATTCATCAGTTCGAACAACGACACGTAGTTTTCGAAATCGCGCGTGGTCATGAGGCCCATCGCATGCAGGTTGGGCGCGAAGATATAGGCATCTTCGTAAATGGTTCTGTCCTGAATGATGTTCTTGCCCTTCTTGCGGATGTCGAGAATCTGACGGAAGCGCGTATTGAGGAAGTAAATCTGAATGTTGAACGACCAGCGGCGCATATCCTCGTAGAAACTGTCCAGATAAGGATTGTCGTCCACGGCCTCATACATGGGCTTCCACTTGTAATGCTTCGCTAAAAGTCCTGTAAGTGTGGTCTTTCCTGAGCCGATATTACCGGCTATGGCCAAGTGCATCATGGTTCAAAAAATTATAAAATCCGCAACTGCGTATAACCTTGCGAAGATACAAAAAAAACCCCGAAACCTTGCGGTTTCGGGGTTCCCTTTGGTTTTTCAACCGACTTTTTCGCCTCCGCCTATGCCTCCGCGGGAGGAATGTTCATATAGGCGGGCGTCGCATTGGGTTCCGGCTCGGTGATAGGCCCGAAAACACTCTCGTATTTACGGACGTTGTCGGCCAAAGCCCGCATCAGACGCTTGGCGTGCTGCGGAGTCAGAATCACCCGAGACTTCACCCTCGCCTTCTCCACGCCCGGCATCATGCGGATGAAATCCACAATGAATTCGGACTGGGAATGGGTAATCAGAGCCAAGTTGGCGTACATGCCTTCGGCCACCTCGGCGGGCAATTCAATCTGCAGCTTCTTTTCTTCCTTTTCCATGTTAGTTTTCTCTATCGACGTTCAGCAAGGCTTCGTATTCGTCCTTCGAATACACCACGTTTCCGCGGTATTCGTTCAGACCCGTACCGGCGGGAATCAAGTGACCCACCAACACGTTTTCCTTCAGGCCTTCCAAGTAGTCCACCTTGCCGTTGATGGCGGCATCGGTAAGCACCTTGGTGGTTTCCTGGAACGAAGCGGCGGAGAGGAAGCTCTTCACCTGCAACGAAGCACGGGTGATACCCTGCAGCACCTGACGGGCCACGGCGGGACGCGCATCGCGCACTTCCACCAGTTTCATGCCCTTGCGGCGCAATACCGAGTTCTCGTCGCGCAAGGCGCGGGCCGAGAGAATCTGCCCGGCCTTCACCGTTTCGGAGTCGCCGGCGTCCACCACCACTTTTTCGCCGTAGATCTTGTCGTTCTCTTCCACAAAATCCACTTTGTTCACCATTTCGCCTTCGAGGAAATTGGTGTCGCCCGGGTCGAGCACTTCCACCTTGCGCATCATCTGACGCACAATCACTTCAAAGTGCTTGTCGTTGATCTTCACACCTTGCAGACGGTATACTTCCTGAATTTCGTTCACAATGTATTCCTGCACCTTCATCGGGCCCTTGATGGCCAAGATGTCGGCCGGCGTAACGGCGCCTTCCGAAAGCGGTGTACCCGCCTTCACGTAGTCGTTTTCCTGCGCCAGAATCTGCTTGGAGGTAGGAATGAGGTAGGACTTCACGTCGCCCATACGCGAGGTAAGGATAACTTCCTTGTGTCCGCGCTTGAGTTTCTTGCCGAAGCTTACCACACCGTCGATTTCGGCCACAATGGCGGGGTCGGACGGGTTGCGCGCCTCGAACAGTTCCGTAACGCGGGGCAGACCGCCCGTGATGTCGCCCGACTTGCCGAACGAACGGGGAATCTTCACCAGAATGTCACCCGCCTTGATGTTCATATCGTCTTCCAACTGCACGTGCGCTCCCACGGGAATGTCGTAGATCTTGAGCACTTCGCCGTTCTTGTCCACGATATTGATGGCGGGCGTCTTGGATTTCTGACGCGATTCGATAATCACCTTGTCCTTGTAACCGGTCTGTTCGTCCGATTCTTCGCGGTAGGTGACGTTTTCGAGCAGGTTCTGCAACGAAACCTTACCGGCCACTTCCGAAACGATGACGGCGTTGTAGGGATCCCAGTCGGCAATCTTGGTGCCGGCCTTCACCGCCTCGCCGGGCTGCACGTAGAGCGAAGCGCCGTAGGGGATGTTGGTGCTGGTGAGCACCGAATGCGTGTTGGGGTCTACCAGACGCATTTCGGCCGAACGGCCGATAACCACCTGATGCTTGCCCTCGTCGGTCTTGTAATCCACCGCGCGCAGTTCCTCGATTTCCACGATACCGTCGTATTTGACGGTGATGTTGGAGTTGATGCCGGTATTGCCGCCGGCCACACCGCCCACGTGGAAGGTACGAAGCGTAAGCTGCGTACCGGGCTCGCCGATGGACTGGGCGGCGATGACACCCACCGCCTCGCCTTTCTGCACCATCTTGTTGGTGGCGAGATTTCGGCCGTAGCACTTGGCGCAGACACCGTGCTTGGATTCGCAGGTAAGCACCGAACGGATTTCCACTTCCTCAATCGGCGATTCCTCGATTTCCTTGGCTATGTCTTCGGTAATTTCCTCACCGGCCTTCACAATCAGCTTGCCGGTCTGCGGATGAATCACATCGTCTATCGTGGTGCGGCCCAAGATTCTTTCGTAGAGCGATTCCACCACATCGTCGTTCTTCTTGAGCGCCGTGGCAATCAAGCCGCGTTGCGTGTGGCAGTCTTCCTCCGAAATAATCACATCCTGCGAAACGTCCACCAGACGACGCGTCAGATAACCGGCGTCGGCGGTCTTCAACGCGGTGTCGGCAAGACCCTTGCGCGCACCGTGCGTGGAGATGAAGTACTCCAATACCGAAAGACCTTCCTTGAAGTTCGACAAGATAGGGTTCTCGATGATTTCACCGCCGCTGGCACCCGATTTCTGAGGCTTGGCCATAAGACCACGCATACCGCACAGCTGACGGATCTGTTCCTTGGAACCACGCGCGCCCGAATCCAACATCATGTAGACGGGGTTGAAACCCTGTCTGTCGGACGACAACTGCTGCATCACCGCATTGGTGAGCTTGTTGTTGGTGTGTGTCCAGATATCGATGATTTGGTTGTAACGCTCGTTGTTGGTGATGAAACCCATGTTGTAGTTGTTCATCACTTCGTCCACGTCGCTGTTGGCCTTGGTGATGAGTTCTTCCTTCACCTGCGGGATAATCACGTCGCCGAGGTTGAACGAAAGACTGCCCCTGAAGGCGGTGCGGTAACCCATGCTCTTGATGTCGTCGAGGAACTTCACCGTGCGCGACATGCCGCATTTCTTGAGCACGTCGGAGATGATGTCACGCAACGACTTCTTCGTCAGCAGTTCGTTGATGAAGCCGTATTCCTTGGGCACCACCTGATTGAACAGGATACGTCCCACGGTGGTTTCGAGCAGATAGGGCTTTCCCTCTGCGTCCGTCAGACGGATCTTCACCCAAGCGTGCATATCCACCTGGCCTTCGTTGTGGGCGATGATGGCTTCTTCGTCCGAATAGAACACCGAACCTTCGCCTTTCACCACAAAGTCCTTTTCGGTCTTGAGGCCTTTGGTCAGATAATACAGACCCAAGACCATGTCCTGCGAAGGCACCGTGATAGGCGCACCGTTGGCGGGGTTGAGGATGTTGTGCGAAGCCAGCATCAGAAGCTGGGCTTCCAGAATGGCGGCGTTGCCGAGGGGCACGTGCACGGCCATCTGGTCACCGTCGAAGTCGGCGTTGAAGGCCGTACAGCACAAGGGGTGCAGACGCATGGCCTTGCCTTCTATCAGTTTGGGCTGGAACGCCTGGATACCCAGACGGTGCAAGGTCGGGGCCCGGTTCATCAGAACGGGATGACCTTTCAATATGTTTTCAAGAATATCCCAAACAATGGGATCCTTGCGTTCTACAATCTTCTTGGCCGATTTCACGGTCTTGACAATGCCGCGTTCCAACATCTTGCGGATGATGAACGGCTTGTACAATTCGGCGGCCATGTCCTTGGGAAGACCCATTTCGTTCATCTTCAAATCGGGGCCTACCACAATGACCGAACGGCCGGAATAGTCCACACGTTTACCCAAGAGGTTCTGACGGAAACGGCCCTGCTTTCCTTTCAAGCTGTCGGAAAGAGACTTGAGCATACGGGCACCTTCGCTCTTGGAAGAACGCGCCTTGCGCGAATTGTCGAACAGAGAATCGACGGCTTCCTGCAACATACGCTTCTCGTTGCGCATGATTACGTCGGGAGCCTTGATTTCGATGAGTTTCTTGAGGCGGTTGTTGCGGATGATGACGCGACGATACAGATCGTTCAGGTCGGAGGTGGCGAAACGGCCGCCGTCGAGGGGCACCAAAGGACGCAAATCGGGCGGAATCACCGGAATCACCTTCATGATCATCCATTCGGGACGGTTCTCGATGCGGGTCTGCGATTCGCGGAAAGCTTCCACCACGTTGAGGCGTTTCAAGGCTTCCTGCTTGCGTTGCTGCGAAGTTTCGTTGTTGGCCTTGTCGCGCAGTTCGTAGGAAAGCGACTCCACATCGATTTCCTTCAACAAATCGTAGAGAGCCTCACCGCCCATCTTGGCGATGAACTTGTTGGGATCCTCGTCGTCGAGCAACTGGTTGTCGGCGGGCAGAGAGTCGATAATGGCGTAGTACTCTTCGTCCGAAAGGAACTGCAATTTCTCGATGCCGTCCTTGGCCTTGATACCGGGTTGAATCACCACATACTTCTCGTAGTAGATGATCGATTCCAGTTTCTTGGTCTGAATGCCGAGCAAAGCCCCGATTTTATTGGGCAGGGAGCGGAAAAACCAGATATGCGCCACGGGCACCACCAGCTGGATGTGGCCCATACGTTCGCGACGCACTTTCTTTTCGGTCACTTCCACACCGCAACGGTCGCAGACGATACCCTTATAGCGAATTCTCTTATACTTTCCGCAATGACATTCCCAGTCTTTGGTGGGACCGAAAATACGCTCACAGAAAAGCCCGTCACTTTCCGGCTTGTAGGTACGATAGTTAATCGTCTCCGGTTTGGTCACTTCGCCGTGCGAACGTTCCAGAATCGTTTCGGGCGAAGCGAGGCTTACCGTGATTTTATTGAAGTCCAGCACTACCGGACCTTCTTTCTTCAATGCCATATCTTGTATTGAATTATATTACAACTAAATTCTATTTCGAAAAGGTGATTTCCAAGCCCAAGCCACGCAATTCGTTCACCAAAACGTTGAACGATTCGGGAATGGAGGGCGTAGGCATGTTCTCGCCTTTCACAATAGCTTCGTAGGTCTTGGCACGTCCCACCACATCGTCCGACTTCACGGTGAGCACTTCCTGCAGGATATTGGCCGCACCGAAGGCTTCGAGCGCCCAGATTTCCATTTCACCGAACCTCTGACCGCCGAACTGCGCCTTACCGCCCAGAGGCTGCTGGGTGATGAGCGAGTACGGTCCGATGGAACGGGCGTGCATCTTGTCGTCGATCATGTGGTGGAGCTTAATCATGTAGATATAGCCCACGGTTGCCGGCTGGTCGAAACGTTCGCCCGTTTCCCCGTCGTAGAGGTAGGTGCGGCCGTAGCGCGGCAGACCCGCCTTGTCGGTATAGGCGTCGATTTCTTCGGGCAGGGCGCCGTCGAAGATAGGCGTGGCGAACTGCAGGCCCAGTTTCTTGCCGGCCCAACCCAAAACGGTTTCGTAAATCTGACCCAAGTTCATACGCGAAGGTACACCCAGAGGGTTCAGCACGATATCCACCGGCGTTCCGTCCGCCAGGAAGGGCATATCCTCGGCACGTACGATACGCGCCACGATACCCTTGTTTCCGTGACGGCCCGACATCTTGTCGCCGATCTTGAGCTTGCGCTTCTTGGCAATCGTAACCTTGGCCATCTGCACGATACCGCCGGGCAGTTCATCGCCCACGGTAGCCACGAACTTGTCGCGCTGGAAACGTCCGAAAATCTCGCGATACTTGATGTTGTAGTTGTTGAGCAGACGTTTTACGCAATCGTTGATTTCCGCGTTGGAAGTCCAGTCCGAAGGATTGATGGTCTGATAATCCAATTCGGTGAGGGCTTTCGCCGTAAAGCGGGCTTTCTTCACAATCACCTCTTCCTTGAGGTTGCTGTAAACGCCGGCCGAAGGCGTGGAACCGAGAATGGAAAGGAGTTTTTCCACCAAGCGGGCCTTGAGCGCCTGACTTTCCTTGGTGAATACCTTTTCGAGTTCCTTTACCGTATCCTTGTCTTTGGCCTTGCCCTTGCGGTCTTTGATAGAGCGGCTGAACAAGCGTTTGCCGATAACCACACCCGTCACCGAAGGCGGTGTCTTGAGCGAGGCATCCTTCACATCGCCCGCCTTGTCGCCGAAAATGGCGCGCAAGAGTTTTTCTTCGGGCGTGGGGTCGGATTCGCCCTTGGGCGTAATCTTACCGATCAGGATATCGCCTTCCTTCACCTCGGCGCCCACACGGATCAAACCGTTGCTGTCGAGGTCTTTGGTGGCTTCCTGACTCACGTTGGGAATATCGTTGGTCAATTCCTCCATGCCGCGCTTGGTCTCGCGCACGTCCATGGTGTATTCGTCCACGTGAATGGAGGTGAAGAAGTCGTTCTTGATAGCGTTTTCGCTGATAACGATGGCATCCTCGAAGTTATACCCCTTCCAAGGCATGAACGCCACCATAAGGTTGCGTCCCAAGGCCAGCGAACCGTCTTTGGTGGCATAGCCTTCGCAAAGCACCTGCCCTTTCTTCACCTTGTCGCCCTTGCGGACAATCGGCGAAAGGTTGATGCACGAGCTTTGGTTGGTGCGTTGGAATTTGGTGAGGTGATAGGTCTTTTCGTCCTCGTCGAAGCTTACCAGACGGTCGGTATCGTCCATTTCGTAGCGAATGGTGATGGTGGTGGCGTCCACATAGGTAACCACCCCGTCGCCCTCGGCGTTGATAAGCACACGGGAATCCTGCGCCACATAGGGCTCCAGACCCGTACCCACGATAGGCACTTCGGGATTGAGCAAAGGCACGGCCTGACGCATCATGTTCGAACCCATCAAGGCACGGTTGGCGTCGTCGTGTTCGAGGAACGGAATCAACGAAGCGGCGATAGAGGCAATCTGGTTGGGCGCAACGTCCATCAAGGTTACCTGTTCGCGGTCTACAATGGGGAAGTCGGCCAAGTGGCGCACCTTCAGACGGCTGTCGTGAATGGTGCCGTCCTTTTCAAGAACCGTGCTGGCCTGTGCGATGATATGGTCTTCCTCTTTTTCTGCGGTGAGATACACCGGCGCTTCGTTTATCTTGACCTTGCCGTTCTCCACTTTGTAGTAGGGCGTCTCGATGAAACCCAGCTTGTCGATGACCGCATAGCAGCACAACGACGAGATAAGACCGATGTTGGGGCCTTCGGGCGTTTCAATCGTACACAGACGACCATAGTGCGTGTAGTGAACGTCGCGCACCTCGAAACCGGCGCGCTCGCGGCTCAGACCTCCGGGGCCCAGGGCGGAAATACGGCGCTTGTGCGTCACTTCCGAAAGCGGGTTGGTCTGGTCCATGAACTGCGAAAGCTGATTGGTGCCGAAGAACGAGTTGATGACCGAACTCAAGGTCTTGGCGTTAATCAGGTCGGTGGGCGTGAACACCTCGTTGTCGCGCACGTTCATACGCTCGCGGATCGTGCGGGCCATACGGTTCAGACCCACGCCGAACTGCGCGTAAAGCTGTTCGCCCACGGTGCGGATGCGACGGTGACTCAGGTGGTCGATATCGTCCACTTCGGCGTGCGAATTGATGAGCTTGATAAGGTGCTTGATGATGCAGATGATGTCCTCCTTGGTGAGCACGCGCGTCTCGAGCGGAATGTTCAATTCCAGCTTGCGGTTGATGCGGTAGCGTCCCACCTCGCCCAAATCGTAGCGCTTGTCCGAAAAGAAAAGCTTTTCGATAATGCCGCGGGCCGTTTCTTCGTCGGGCGGTTCGGCGTTGCGCAACTGCCTGTAGATGAATTCCACCGCTTCCTTGGCATTGTTGGCGGCATCTTTCTGCAAAGTATTGAAGATAATGGAGCAATCCATGTGATCCTCCCTTTCCTCTTGGTGCAGGAGAATCGACTTGATGCCGGCATCCACGATAAGGTCGATGTGGCTTTCCTCCAATTCGGTCTCACGGTCGATGAGCACTTCGGTACGCTCAATCGAAACCACTTCGCCCGTATCTTCGTCCACAAAGTCTTCCACCCACGTGCGAACCACACGGGCGGCCAACTTGGAACCAATATATTTCTTGAGACCTGCGCGCGATACCTTCACTTCTCTCGCCAGGTCGAAAATTTCGAGAATGTCTTTGTCCGTCTCGTAGCCTATGGCACGCAGAAGCGTGGTGATAGGCAACTTCTTCTTACGGTCGATATAGGCGTACATCACGTTGTTGATGTCGGTGGTGAATTCCATCCACGAACCCTTGAACGGAATGATGCGCGCCGAATAGAGCTGCTGCCCGTTGGTGTGGTAGCTGGTGCCGAAGAACACACCGGGCGAACGATGCAACTGCGAAACGATAACCCTTTCCGCACCGTTGATGATGAACGAACCACCGGGAGTCATGTAGGGAATCATACCCAAGTAAACCTCTTGGATGATGTCCTTAAAGTCCTCGTGATCGCTGTCGGTGCAGAAGAGTTTGAGTTTGGCCTTGAGGGGCACGCTGTAGGTGAGCCCTCTGTCCAAACACTCCTCTATGCTGTAACGGGGAGGATCGATGAAATAATCCAGAAACTCCAGAACGAAATTGTTCCGGGCATCGGTAATGGGAAAATTCTCGGCAAAAACCTTGTAAAGCCCTTCGTTGACACGATTTTCGGGATTGGTTTCCAACTGAAAAAAGTCCTGGAAGGACTTTAGTTGAATATCAAGAAAATCAATATGCTCGGCCGGGCGGGTCGATGCAAAATTTATCTTTTTAACAGCCTTTGTCGTCAAAGCAGTATGGTTTTAAATAAGACGATGGAACCTCTAGCCCCTCTTGGCTCAATACACAAAACACGAGGGGGCGGCATTCTTGCCGTACCCCCTCATGTTCGGAAATACGGAAGCGGAAATTACTTCATCTCCACTTCGGCACCGGCTTCTTCCAAGCTCTTCTTCAAAGCTTCGGCTTCGGCCTTGCTGATGCCTTCCTTGACGGTCTTGGGAGCACCGTCAACCAATTCCTTGGCTTCCTTCAAGCCGAGGCTGGCCAATTCCTTCACCAATTTAACCACGGCCAATTTGTTGGCACCACCCGACTTCAGGATAACGTCGAAGTGCGTTTTTTCTTCAGCGGCACCACCGGCAGCGGCACCACCGGCAGCGGGAGCTGCAACGGCTACAGCGGCGGCAGCGGGTTCAATGCCGTATTCATTCTTCAATACATCGGCCAGTTCTTTAACTTCCTTTACGGTAAGACCAACCAATTGTTCTGCGATAGCTTTAATATCTGCCATTGTTTTGACTTTTTAATGGTTTCTAAAAAATTGTTTGTGTTGTGTTTGTTTTACCTTGTTCAGCGATTAAGCCTGTTCCGGTCTTTCGGAAAGCGTCTTCACCACGCCGGCCACCGTGTTGGGCGCCGATTCCAAAGAGCCCAATACATTCTGCAAGGGCGATTGGAGAAGGGTGATGATTTCTCCGATAAGTTCGTTCTTGGATTTGATCTGAACCAAAGCATCCAGGCTGGCGTCGCCCATGTAGAAGGATTCTTCCACATACGCACCCTTGAGAACGGGCACTTCCGAACGCTTTCTGAATTCTTTGATGATCATCGCGGGAGCCTTGTTGACATCCGAAAGCATGATGGCCGTGGTGCCTTTCAACACCGGCATCAGTTCCGAATAGTCGGTTCCCGTCTTTTCCAAGGCTTTTCTAAGCAAGGTATTCTTCACCATTATCAACTTGACGCCTTGACGGAAGCAGGCACGTCTCAGATTGCTCGTAGCGGCCGCATTCATACCGGTGATGTCGGTCACATACAAGTGAGGCTTCGACGTAATCTGCTCGTAGAGGGCATCCAGGACTTTGGCTTTGTCTTCTTTCTTCATACCTCGTTAATTACCTGTTTGTTTAAATTAGATGGATTTGGGATCCACCTTGATACCGGGACTCATGGTGCTGGACAGATAGATACTGTTCACATAAGTACCTTTGGCCGACGACGGTTTGAGTTTGACAATCATCTGGAGCAGTTCACGGGCGTTGTCCGCGATTTTTTCCGCGTCGAACGACACCTTGGCCACTCCGGCATGAACGATACCCAATTTGTCAACCTTGAAGTCGATCTTACCGGCCTTGACTTCCTTAACCGCCTTGCCAATTTCCATGGTAACGGTTCCGGTTTTGGGGTTAGGCATAAGTCCGCGGGGACCCAGCACCTTTCCCAATGCCCCGACTTTGGGCATTACACTCGGCATGGTAATAACAACGTCAATGTCCGTCCAACCGCCTTTGATTTTCTCTACGTATTCTTCCAATCCGTAGTAATCGGCTCCGGCTTCCTTGGCCTCTTCAATCTTGTCGGGCGTGCAGAGTACCAATACGCGGGTCTGCTTACCGGTTCCGTGAGGCAGGGTCACCACCCCGCGAACCATCTGGTTGGCTTTACGCGGATCAACACCCAGGCGGACGTCCAAGTCGACAGAAGCATCGAATTTGGTGTAGGTGAGTTCTTTTACGAGAGCGGCAGCTTCGTTCAAAGAATAAACCTTCGCCTTATCGAATTTGGTCAAGGCTTCTTTTCTTTTCTTAGAGATTTTTGCCATTGTTGTTGTTTATAAAATTGATTTATTCACTTGTGGGCCCGCAAGCGTAACTCCTGCGGACATCAAGGCCTTATTCCAGTTCGGCAGGCTTCTGACCGGTTACTTCGATACCCATGCTGCGCGCCGTGCCGGCAACCATTTTCATGGCCGAGGCAATGGTGAAGCAGTTCAAGTCGGGCATCTTTTCTTCGGCGATAGTGCGTACCTGATCCCACGTCACCTTGGCAACCTTGTTACGGTTGGGTTCGGCAGAACCTTTCTTCGCTTTCGAGGCCTCTTTGAGCTGTACGGCAACCGGAGGGGTCTTTACTACGAATTCAAACGATTTATCGGCGAACACCGTGATGATGACGGGAAGAACCTTGCCCGCCTTATCCTGCGTACGCGCGTTAAACTGTTTGCAGAATTCCATAATGTTGACACCCTTGGCACCCAAGGCCGGACCTACGGGAGGCGAAGGATTGGCAGCACCGCCTTTGATCTGCAACTTGATTAAGGCACTAACTTGTTTTGCCATTTTTGTCGTGATTAAATATGAAAAAACAATTATGAAACCGTATTACTCTTTCTCTACCTGGGAGAAGTTCAATTCGAGAGGTGTCTTTCTCCCAAAGATCTTCACCATTACCTTCAGTTTCTTCTTCTCTTCCTTCACCTCTTCGATGATAGCCGAGAAATTGCTGAACGGCCCGTCGATAACCTTGACCGGTTCGCCCACGATGAAGGGCTCCGCCGGACGTTCGGGAGAGTCGGCCAGTTCGTCCACCTTGTTGAGGATACGTTGTACCTCGGCGGGACGCAAAGGCGCGGGCTCGCCCTGATTACCCAGAAAACCGATAACACCCGGCACGTTCTTGATGACGTGTTGGATTTCGCCGATCAAGAGAGCCTCGATCAGAACATAGCCGGGGAGGTAAGTCTTCTCGACGCTCACCTTCTTGCCGTTGCGAAGGGTATAGACCTTCTCGGTAGGGATAAGCACCTGCGAGATATAATCACGGAGATTAAGCCTGGAAATTTCGCTTTCCAGATATTCCTTGACTTTCTTTTCCTCACCGCTGGTGGCACGGATAACGTACCAATTCTTTACTTGTTCGGACATACTTTCTCAATCGGATTTGCGCTTGTCTCCTCCGCCCTTTCGGGCGGCTCACCCGGAGTCAAACGGAACTGAATTTAATGTGCGGGATAAACCCGGGGTAATATGGATTTCAGCCGTGCGGAGAACCGGCAGACACCGGAAGCTGTGTCTGAGAAAATCCGGCCGTCGCCCGACCTATTCATTTTTATCTCAAAAGGTCGTATATGTAACCCAAGATGCCTTTCCAACTCAGGTCGGGATGCGCCCCGATCACCATATCCATGATAAACACGACCAAAGCGATAAGCAAAGCCGCCACGAACACCACCACCGCGCTGTTCTGCAGTTCGGAATACGTAGGCCAGGTCACTTTGTGCAACAGCTCGTCCCTGCTTGCTTTGACGTAATTGACAAACTTCGACATCTTTTTGCGTATTAGGTTTTCTACACGGAAAATCCCGCCAGCCCTTTGGACTTGCAGGAAACCCTTTTTTTCGTTTTTGGCAGGAGCAGAGAGAATCGAACTCCCATCAACGGTTTTGGAGACCGCTATTCTACCATTAAACTATGCTCCTAAACTACTTGCGGGTTAGTCCCTGTCGGACTTGTGAGCCAACCCCGTAGAGAATAACCCGCGCGTAGCAGAGGACGCAGCCTCTATTTCGAATCCTTGTTAGTCGAGGATTTCGGTTACCTGACCGGCACCTACCGTTCTACCACCTTCACGGATAGCGAAGCGGAGGTTTTGGTTCATGGCGATGGGCGCCAGCAACTTAACTTCGATGGTCAAGTTATCGCCGGGCATAACCATTTCCACACCCTGCGGCAACACGATTTCGCCGGTAACGTCGGTGGTTCTGAAATAGAACTGAGGACGATAGTTGTTGTGGAACGGCGTGTGACGGCCACCTTCTTCTTTCTTCAGGATATAAACCTGAGCCTTGAAGTGCTTGTGCGGGGTTACGGAACCGGGTTTCGCGATAACCATACCACGACGGATCTGGTCTTTTTCGATACCGCGGAGCAACAGACCTACGTTGTCGCCGGCTTCGCCGCGTTCCAGAATCTTGCGGAACATTTCCACACCCGTAACGGTCGATTTGAGCTTTTCGTCACCCATACCGATGATTTCAACGGGATCGCCGGAGTTGATGACACCCGATTCAACACGACCGGTGGCAACGGTACCACGACCGGTAATGGAGAACACGTCTTCGATAGGCATCAAGAAATCTTTGTCCACGTCGCGCTGCGGCAGGGGGATCCATTCGTCAACGGCGGCCATCAGTTCCATGATCTTTTCTTCCCACTTGGGTTCGCTGTTCAAGCCACCCAAAGCGGAACCACGGATGATAGGCGTGTTGTCGCCATCATATTCGTAGAACGAAAGAAGTTCGCGGATTTCCATTTCAACGAGGTCGAGCAACTCGGGGTCGTCAACCAAGTCTACCTTGTTCATGAAAACAACGATACGGGGCACACCTACCTGACGGGCCAACAGAATGTGTTCGCGGGTCTGGGGCATGGGACCGTCGGTGGCGGCAACTACCAAAATAGCACCGTCCATCTGGGCGGCACCGGTAACCATGTTCTTAACGTAGTCGGCGTGGCCCGGGCAGTCAACGTGCGCATAGTGACGGTTTTCCGTCTGATACTCAACGTGAGCGGTGTTGATGGTGATACCGCGTTCCTTTTCTTCGGGAGCGTTGTCGATAGAATCGAACGATTTTACTTCCGAAAGACCTTTCTTAGCCAAAACGGTGGTAATGGCGGCGGTCAAGGTGGTTTTGCCGTGGTCAACGTGACCGATAGTACCAATGTTCACGTGGGGTTTGGTACGCACAAATGTTTCTTTTGCCATTTTGTAAAGTGTTTTTAATTATATACAACAATATGCGTGAAGCAAAACCTTGCCCCCGCTGTCTTTTGAGCCGACGACGAGATTTGAACTCGTGACCTCTTCCTTACCAAGGAAGTGCTCTACCACTGAGCTACGTCGGCGTTCTTTCGTGAGCGGAAGACGGGGCTCGAACCCGCCGCCTGTAGCTTGGAAGGCTACCGCTCTACCAAATGAGCTACTTCCGCGTGACGTGGGAGGGGAAGGATTCGAACCTTCGAAGGCGAAGCCGACAGATTTACAGTCTGTTCCATTTGACCGCTCTGGAACCCTCCCGTCTTGCGACACCGGTCTGCGCTTGATGTCGCGGAATCTTGAGCCAATGAAGGGACTCGAACCCACGACCGGCTGATTACAAATCAGCTGCTCTACCAACTGAGCTACATTGGCGTCTTGCGCTTTTAGGCGTGTCTGCCGCAAAAAGGACTGCAAAGATACAATCTTTATCGGTAAATTCCAAATATCGGAATCCCTTTACGTCAAAAAGCGCAAAAAACACCCGCAAACCGAATGCTTTACAATGTCTTCAAACAACTCTTCCTCTAAAAAGAGGGGGCAAAGGTACGATTTTGATTTTTGAAATACAAACTTTTTTTTGCCTTTGTGGGGGGCTTTATCTACTTTTGCGGCTCGATTTTCGGAAACGGAAGCGGCACATCACTTTATAAAAATCAATTTTTCAAAAAGATGAAATTACAGGGACTCGATTTCAAGCCCAAATTTTTCTCGAGTATGAAAGGCTATACCAAAGAGTCTTTCATGGCGGATCTAATGGCAGGTATCATCGTGGGCATCGTGGCCTTGCCTTTGGCCATAGCCTTCGGTATCGCTTCGGGCGTGAGCCCCGAAAAGGGTATCATCACCGCTATCGTGGCGGGATTCATCATTTCGTTCTTAGGCGGCAGCAAGGTGCAGATCGGAGGGCCCACGGGCGCGTTCATCGTCATCATCTACGGCATCATACAGCAATACGGCATCGAGGGGCTTACGGTGGCCACGCTCATGGCGGGCGTGCTGTTGATTCTGCTGGGCGTGTTCAAGCTCGGCACGGTCATCAAGTTCATCCCCTACCCTATCATCATCGGCTTTACGGCCGGTATCGCCGTCACTATTTTCACAACGCAGATAGCCGATATTTTCGGCTTGGATTTTCAGGGCGAGAAGGTGCCCGGCGACTTCATCGGCAAATGGCTGCTCTATTTCCGGCATTTCGATTCGGTGAACTGGTGGAACGCGCTTACGGCGGTGGTGAGCATTCTCATCATTGCGCTCTCGCCCAAAGTGGTGAAGAAGATTCCGGGTTCCCTCATCGCCATCGTGTTGGTGACGGTGGGCGTGTATTGCCTCAAGGAATTTGCGGGCATCGCCTGCATTCCCACTATCGGCGACCGCTTCACCATTGATTCGCACTTGCCCGATGCCGCCATGCCTTCCTTGGACTGGGAGGCGGTGAAGAACCTCTTTCCCGTAGCCATTACCATTGCCGTGCTGGGGGCCATCGAGAGCCTTCTCTCGGCGGCGGTGGCCGACGGTGTGACGGGCGACCGCCACAACTCCAACACCGAACTGATTGCCCAAGGCATCGCCAACATGGTGACGCCTCTTTTCGGCGGCATTCCCGCCACGGGGGCGATTGCACGCACCATGACCAACATCAACAACGGAGGGCGCACCCCCGTGGCGGGAATCGTGCACGCGGTGGTGCTGCTGTTGATTCTGCTTTTCCTGATGCCTTTGGCGAAATACATTCCCATGGCTTGCCTGGCGGGTGTGCTGGTGATGGTGTCGTATAATATGAGCGGCTGGAGAACCTTCAAGGGCTTGCTCAAAAACCCCAAGAGCGATGTGGTGGTGCTGTTGCTCACCTTCTTCCTGACGGTGGTGTTCGACCTCACCGTGGCTATCGAGGTGGGTTTGGTGATTGCCTGCGTGCTGTTCATCAGCCGTGTGATGAAGACCACGGAGATTTCGGTGATTACCGACGAGCTCGACCCCAGCAAAGAGTCGGACATGTTGGTGCAGGAAGAGCATTTGGTTATTCCCAAGGGCGTGGAGGTGTATGAAATCAACGGGCCGTATTTCTTCGGCATCGCGGCCAAGTTCGAGGAAACCATGAGTCAGATCGGCGACAAGCCCGAAATCCGCATCATCCGTATGCGCAAGATTCCCTTCATCGACTCTTCGGGCTTGCACAATCTGGAATCGGTGTGCAGCCTGGCGCGTAAGTCCGGCATACAGGTGGTGCTGTCGGGCGTCAATCCCGAGGTGTATGCCGCATTGAAGAAATCGGGGCTGGTGGACAGCTTGGGCAAGGACAATGTATGCCCGAACATCCACGCGGCACTGGAGCGTACCCGCACCCTCCTGGCCACACATTAATATTGTAAGAACGAAAAATTTTATATTTGCCGCCGGAAATTTTCGTGTTAAAACCTATACGTATGTCCAAAAACCTTGTTATCGTAGAGTCTCCCGCCAAGGCGAAAACCATAGAGAAATTCCTGGGTAAGGACTTTCATGTGCTGTCCTGTTTCGGTCATATCCGCGACCTTCCGAAGAACCGGTTGAGCATCGACACCGAACACGGCTTCGAACCCGAATACGAAATCTCGAGCGACAAGAAAAGTCTTATCGCCCAACTGAACAAGGCCGCCAAGGAATCCGATTTCGTGTGGCTGGCCTCCGATGAGGACCGTGAGGGAGAGGCTATCGCATGGCATTTGGACAAGGTTTTGAAACTGGATCCTGCCAAGACCAAACGTATCGTATTCAACGAAATCACCAAGACGGCCATTCTGAACGCCATTCAGAATCCGCGCGAGCTGGACTACGCTTTGGTGGACGCCCAGCAGGCCCGCCGGGTGCTGGACCGTCTGGTGGGTTACGAAATCTCGCCTTTGCTGTGGCGCAAGGTGCGTTCCAACCTTTCGGCCGGCCGTGTGCAGTCGGTGGCGGTGCGTCTGGTGGTGGAGCGGGAAGAGGAAATCAAGAATTTCAAGGAAGATTCCTCCTATCGTGTCACCGCTTCTTTCGGCGCATTCACGGCCGAACTCAACACCCGCTTCCAAAGCAAGGAAGAGACGGCTGCGTTTTTGGATTCCTGCCGCAACGCGCAGTTC